>CAYPBX010000044.1:2155-10331 GCA_964409075.1 uncultured Candidatus Obscuribacterales bacterium | reverse complement strand
GCGCTGTCGTCACCAATCCACCTTACATGTAAGGTGGATTGGTGACGACAGCGCAATAACGATCGCTGAGAGGATGACCTTTTAAATCATCGAAGTGTCGGGAGAGACTGCCTAAGAGCCCTGCAGTGTCGCCAGCCATTCCTGCCCTTTGCGCGACAGCCAGCCTGGCCGGTACTGGCTCGACCCCATGGCGCAGGCAGCGGATGGTCAAAGCGGCAGCAGTAATCCAGACTGCTGTCGGATCAATGTCGACTCCCGACAGATTCAATCTGAGGATTGCCTGCGCTGCGTCCTGTCCATGGCGACCTTCCTGCCTGTACATATGCATCAGAAGATCAAACGCCTTCAGGAGAAAGTTGCCCGAGCCGCAGGCAGGGTCCAGGACGGTTATCTCGCCAGCAGGGAGCCCGACCTCGCCCAAGCACTGGCGGATCATATAAGGGAAAGCGCTGCCGTTTTGTTGCTCCTTAAGACGCCAGCGGCTGACAACTGCATTTGTAGTTAAGAAATCAACCACCCAGTCAGGCGTGTACAGCTGGGTGAAGGAGACAAGCCCGGTCAGATCGAGAGATTTGTTGGATTTTTGTAGCTCCTGCTGGGACTGCCTCCTGACCGGCAAGAGGATAAGTTGATAAGCAAGGCCCAGCGACAGCTCATCTGACCAGAAACAATCCAGATCGGGGGGATTTAGACCCTCCCAGATTCTTTCAAACTGGGTTTGCTCAATGCGTTTGCCAAAGAGAGAAAGGTTCGTCACCAGGTCGGCCGGCAAGACAAGCGCAATTTTGCTATTGAGTCTGGCAGCACAGTTAAAGGCTACGCTTGCTCCCATTTTGCCCATTAAGGCGCGCTCCCCTGACCTGCCGCCAAGCGCTGCAATGGCACCGTGTCTTTCCAGGATCTTCAAGGCGACTGCCAGGAGAATTGCAGCCAAAACGGACTGCTCAGGCTCGCTGAGCAACCAGTCGAGGCTGCCTGCGCTCACGTTGCCATCTATAGATAAATACTGCCTGTCGCTGACTGCTGACCCGGCCCTCGTTTCAAGAACAAGGCAGCCCATGGCGCTTAAAAGAGCACGCTTGAGATGGGCGATTGACGAGAGCTGGTAGGACATTCCCTAAACTCTAAAATATTTGGTCCTGAGTGTCCAAAAATCTCTTTAACCCGGTAGATATTCAGTAAGCTCAGGCGGTTATGGAAGGACCGACACCAATGCCAAATCAGGTCACCGGCAAAGATATAAGAGGTTATGTCTCTTGCCAATCAACCGGTGTCAACGCCTGAAAATCTGCCCTGCTGTGGGCAAACGAAAGGATCGAGGTTCTGGGCCGACTCGATCCTTTCAATATTTTAGCGCGCTCCGAGCGCTTCGTGCCTTGCGCTCTCCGCGCTTGCCCCGCTCGGCTACGCGGTCGTGGGCCCGACCGCTTTGCCTCGCTGGATGACCAAAAGGGTAAAGGGCGCGCTCTTCTAAGGGCGGCTAAGGGTGTTTCTGGCGATAAAGTCGACCGTTAGCTTCCAGGCGTCCTCGGCGGCTTGGGCGTTGTAGTTCTCGCGTCGATCGTTGAAGAAGGCGTGTGGTGCGTCTCTGTAGACTTTTATCTGTCCGCTTTTACCGAGCTTCTCCAGAGTGCTGGTGAACAGTTCGATATCCTCCGGCGGGATTAGGGGATCGATGCCAGAGAAGAGCGCCAACACCGGACAGCGCAAGCCGGGGGCATAATCGACCGGATGTATAGGCTTATTTGCAGAGAGCTCTGGATAGGTGACTCTACCGTAATAGTCTATGACCCAGGCGAGCTCGACAGTCTCGCAAGCAAACATGAAGGCTATCGCTCCGCCCATGCAGTAGCCGATGGCACCAATCTTAGTTGCATTAACGTTCTTGGTGGCCTCTGCCATGCTCAGCACGCTCTTCAGGTCGTCGATCAGCTGGCTGTCCGCTATCGACTCCCAGACGGTGCGCATCGCATCCAGACTGTCGCGGTCCTCCGGCAGGCCGTCTGCACCGGCGAACAGATCCGGTGCATAGACCCTCAGCCCGCGGTAGGCAAAACGCCTGGATACATCCTTAATATGTTCGTTGAGCCCGAAGATCTCATGGATGACAATGAGCCCGGGCAGAATACGCGCATCATTCGGCTCAGCAATATAGACCGGCAGACGGCGAGGGCCCACCTCTATCACTTCCATTCTCTCCTGTATGCGCACGCCTGTTGCCATATCCATGTTGTCAGTCGTCATCGCAGCTTTATCTCCTGGCAAACACGCCTATACGCTGGCTTTGCTGGTCTCAAAGACGATCGCATGTTTGGCCATCCTCGCGAAGGCTTCCTTTAGCCTGTCCTCATCGGCGCAAAGAGAAAGGCGGAAGAACCCCTCTCCAGTTGCACCGTATGCGGTGCCCGGAGGTACCACGATTCCTGCTTCTTCTAGCATTTTCCGGCAGAACTGGACTGACGTGGATCCTGGCGGAACCGGAAGCCACATGTAAAAGGTCGCCCTCACAGGCTCTATCTTCCAGCCTAATTTTCCCAGCTCGCGGCAGGCAAGATCTCGCCTGCGCACATAGAGTTTGTTGCAGTAGTCGATATGATCCCGCGGCCCGGTTAGGGCAGCTATTCCAGCAATCTGAATGGCCCTGAATACATCCGTGTCTATGTTGGATTTCAGCTGCGCGAGAGCTTTGACGGCAACAGCATTGCCGGCGGCAAAGCCTATGCGCCAGCCGGTCATGTTAAAGCTTTTCGACAGGCTGTGCAACTCTACTGCGCAAGCCTTCGCTCCGGCAACCTCTAGAACGGAGTGTGCTTTGTAGCCGTCAAAGGTCATCTCGGGGTAAGCGAGATCCGAGACCAGGAGGATGTCGTGTTTGCTT
Organism: uncultured Candidatus Obscuribacterales bacterium; assembly: GCA_964409075.1. Classification (GTDB taxonomy): domain Bacteria; phylum Cyanobacteriota; class Vampirovibrionia; order Obscuribacterales; family Obscuribacteraceae; genus CAYPBX01. Next base: position 7,453 of record CAYPBX010000044.1, on the reverse strand, counting down.
GCGAAAGCAACAGCACGCTCCAGAAAATCCAGGCTGCATATTGCGGCAGTCGGGTTGTTCGGGTAGTTGATGATCATCAGTTTTGCTGCAGAGGCTATGCCTGGTGGAATTGCCTCAAAATCGGGCAGAAAGCTATTTTCAGGCTTAAGCGGCATGAAATGGGCTCTTCCTCCGGCAAGGATCGTTGAGGTCCCGTACACCGGGTAGCTCGGATCGGGAATTAAGGCCATATCTCCAGCATCCACGAAAGCCATAATAGTGTTGTGAATGCCCTCCTTCGATCCGATGAGGGAGGTCAGCTCTTCTTCAGGGTCGACCGATACGGAAAAGCGAGATTTAAGCCAGGCAGCTGCGGCCTGCTTGTACTCGGGCAAACCGCCGAAGACTGGATACTTGTGGTTTGCAGGATCATCGATGGCCTTATGCATCGCCTCGACAATATGCCCTGGCGTGGGCTGATCGGGATCTCCGATCCCCAGGTTGATGATATCTATGCCCTGCTCCTTGAGCTGCCGCGCTGCCTTGCCAATCTCAGCAAAGACGTAAGGTGGGATATTCTTAAGCCGGTTTGAGACTTCCATGGCGACTCCAGATGTTTCAGCCCCACATTACTATACCTTCACATTAAGGCGACGATGACGCTAACCCAGGATTATTTACTTTACGATATGCTCCTTGTAGTGTGCTGTCGACCGGCTTCTGGCATGCAAACCATAACAAGGCAACAGAGCACCGAGGCAGCCTCCGATCGTGCCCATGGCTTACGGAATGCCCTCGGGCAGAAAACCTTGTTCGTCATCGTTGTAGCAGTTGCCCTGACAGTGCTTTTCACTGGGCTTGGCAGCGCGCCTCTGTTCAATCCAGACGAGGGGCTTTATGCGGAGCCGGCCCGGGAGATGCTCGATACAGGCGAGTATATGACTACCCTGTTGAACTACAAGGTGCGCCTGACCAAGCCGCCGCTCGTCATCTGGGCAATGGCACTGAGCTATTTGGTAATGGGGGTGAACGAGTTTGCTGCTCGCTTCTTCAGCGCAGCCTGCGGAGCGTGCCTGGTTGCCTGGGTATATCTCTTTCTTGCCAGATACGCCAGTGTAACAGCTGCAGTGTTCGCTTGCCTGACGCTCTTGACCGCGCCACTGTTTGTGGGAGTAGGTCGCCTGGCAATCACGGATATGCCGCTTTCCTTGTTTATAGCCGGCAGCCTGATGTGCTTTTACAGGTCCTTCAGAGAGAAGGAGAGATTCAGCCTGTGGTCAGGGTACATTTTGACCGGACTGGCGGTCATGACCAAGGGTCCGGTGGGATTTATGCTACCAGTTATGGTGCTAACTGCCTATCACCTGCTGAGAGGAACAGCCGCGGATGCATGGCGTCATTTCAAACCGCTCTGGGGAGCGATTGTAGTCGGGATTCTAGCCATACCCTGGTTTGCAGCAGAGATGATTGTGACCAAGGGGGCGTACTTTCATGAGTTTATCCTGCGCGAGAACTTCCAACGCTTCACCAGCGTGGTGGATTCGCACAAAGGTCCCTGGTGGTATCATCTGGCGGCAATGATGGGAGGGTTCTTCCCCTGGTGCGTCTTTCTTCCGTTTGCCTTCGCAAGAGCGCTCGCCTCGCTCAGCTGGATGAGCTTGAAATTCGGGAGGCAGCGGAGCAATCAGTCTCACCCTATCCGGCAGTTGACACAGACTGAAGATCTGCTTTTCTTCGCAGCGCTTACGGTCCTGGTGGTGCTCGGCTTCTTTAGCGCCAGTACCTCGAAGCTGATACCGTATACGCTACCGGCATTTCCTGCACTCGCCATCCTTGTTGGAGTAGAGGTAGCCTGCAGCCTCCGCCGACGGCATCTTGCCAGGCTGGCAGTTCCGATCGCGCTTCTTGGCATCGCTTACAGCATTGCTTTTGTAGTCGCCCCGCCGCTTCTGGGTAAGCTCAGGGACGCTCCTGTAGAGCTTTTTAATATCCTCAGGATATATATCACCTGTCAGTGTGTCGTTTCGGCGGTTGCCTGTATCCTCATGCTTGCCCGTAGACCGGGAGCTGCTCTATCTGCCTTTGCTGCTGCCACAGCGTTAACTTCCGCCGTGCTGGGGCTTTCTGCAATGTACTGCCTGGCGAAGGAGTGGGAAGGCCCGCTGCCGGAGTTTGCGCGTCGTGCTGCGTCTTCTGGCTGTCCCATCGTTGTTTATGACCTGAGAAAGCCAGCGGTTCCCTTTTACGCACGCAGGCAGGTGCTGGAGCCCGGCGACCAGCAGCAGCTCAGGCACATGCTGGCCGAAGTTGGACGGGCAATGGTAATCAGCAAGGCAGCCAATGCCAGTCTTTTGAGTTCTCTGGAGCATATGCGCGTGGTCAGTGTCAAGGGACGATTCCTCCTGGCTGAACTCAGGCGTTAGCCCGGTTAAAGGCATCCTCGCCGATTCCTGCATATCAGAAGTTCCAGAATGGCAGCTTCGAGATTAACTGGCAATCAGGCATCTCGGCTGGAATTCTTCGATATTAGCCCTTTCCGGTTCCGAGATCGCTCGGCTAAGCGGAGAGAGCGACTCGATGAGAGCATGCGACAACCCGAGCACAGATGCTGCTGCCAGCAGTCTATCGTCCGGCGAGCATCTATGGGAGCTGATCCAGCCTGTACGCTCAGAGCTTGATCTGGTCGAGCAGGAGCTTGCCTCTAACCTCATCGATGACAACCGCTTCACAGACAGCATCCTGATCCAGATCTTTCAGTCCGGCGGTAAGCGCCTGCGTCCGGCGCTGGTTCTCCTTTCAGCATACGCCACCATGGAGCCCGACCTTAGCGTGGATGAGCGTCACATTACCCTGGCTGTTCTCACGGAACTAATTCATACGGCCAGCCTGGTTCATGATGATGTCATCGACCGGGCTGCGACCCGGCGCGGGGCAGAGACGGTCAACCGGCGCTGGAACGACCGACTGGCGATCCTGGTCGGCGATCTTCTCTTTGCGCAGGCCTCCATCTGTCTTGCCCGGCTGGCGCACCCGGTTATCGTCGGTATCTATGGACGGGTGCTGGGCGATCTATGCGCCGGTGAGATACGCCAGATGGAGCAGCGCTATGTCTGTCGGGTCGACTGGGAGGGGTACATAGCCAAGTCGATAGCCAAGACAGGATCTCTGTTCTCAGCTGGCTGCCGGGCCTCTGCGATCCTCAATGAATCGCAAGAGAAGATCGTTTCCATTATGGGGGAGTACGGGCTGAATCTGGGTATATGCTTCCAGATTGTCGATGATCTGCTCGATGTCACCCAAACCTCGGAGAAACTCGGCAAGCCGGCAGGCAGCGACCTTGCTGGCGGTGTCGTTACAGCACCGGCACTGTCGGTGCTTGAACGGGACGACAGTCCAGGCCAGCGGCTCAGGCGGCTGATCGAAACACGGGCAGTCTGCCAGGAAGAGGGCATGGCTGAGGCGCTTGCCATCATTAGAACCACCGGTGGCATCGAGGCGACTGTCGGCCTGGCTAAGCGGTATGGCGAGGCGGCAAGAGCTGCTCTCAGCGGTCTGAGAACAGGAGCCCCCAGAGATAGTCTGGCAGGGATAGTCGACTATATTCTCTCGAGTGCGGCCAGGCCCTAAGTTTAGCGTTGCGATTCTGAAGACAGGCAGGTTGGCCTGGGCAGATCCTGCCTCTTGGATACAAAAACTTTGATAAGCATGAGCTTTTTGCCTGACTGTTTACGAAGGCGCGTCGCTTAAAAGAGTTCTGCAACCATGCCCGATCCAAATGGAAAAGATCCTAAAATGTACGTTGGTTGGCAACGGGGCGCAAGAATGCTCAGCCTGGAGCCGAGATTGAGAGGCGATGATCGCACAGGTCAGCAAGATTGAAGGCGGAAGGAAGGGTGGGTTTTCTACCTGGTGCCTGCGTGCCTTCAACTCTGTTCAAATGGCGGTTGCGCTCATCAGCCTCATTGCGGCAACTGTGCTTGTTGGCGCCTGGTGTCCCCAGGAGGGGCAGGTTGGGCGGCAGAAGATAATCGAGCACTTTGGGCAGCCTACGGCTGGTTTCTTTATGCAGCTGGGCGTGACCGACATCTTTCACACACCCTGGTTTCTGATGCTCATCGGTCTGCTTACCGTCAATCTGCTGACCGTGAGCTTCAAAAGGGTGTTTCCCCGGCTGGCTACCTTGAGGCAACCACTTCCCTGGCTCGGGGCTGCGCAGATCGATAACCTGCCGTTCAGGCTCTGCCTGAAAACTGAGGCCGATCCAGCACGGGCTCTCGACAGGCTGGCTGCAGAGCTAATCCTAAGCGGTTATCGGGTGCGGACAGACCAGAGCTCCCTTTGCCTTACTGCTGAGAAAGGCAAGGCAGGCAGGCTGGCGCCCACGATTACCCACATTGGACTGTTAATCCTGCTTACGGGATTGACAATTACGTCCTGGACGGGCTTCTCGGGGTTTCAGCCGGTGCCTTGCGGCGGGAGTCTTAATTTTGCGATGTCTGAGCACAGCCGGCTCTGGGTGGGCAGGCTACCTGGCTGGCGTGTCCGGGTAGATAAAACCTGGCGCGAAGATCACCCATCCGGCGATCCCAAGCAATGGTACAGCGATCTGACGGTACTTGACGATAAGGGCCGCTCTCTTGCCGATCAGCGTATCTGCGTGAACAGCCCGCTGTCTTTTCAGGGAGTCGACATTTATCAATCCAGCTGGTCGCTGGACAGCATCTTTATCCGCTTCAATAATCACTTGCGCAGGCTGCCCTTGAGACCGATGGGCAATCTGTACGCGGCCTTTTTTCCTCTGGATGGGCAGACGGTTCTAATCTTCTCCGTGCGCAGTCAGGAGGCGCCTGTGCGCATCTTTGCAAAGATGATCGAGTGGCAGGCACCCAGGCTGCTGGCTGAGGTGAGACCAGGTGCAGCTACGAGTCTGGGTACGGTAAGGGTGTCCTGTGAGCGTATTTTAGCTGTCACCGGCTTGCAATACAAGTGCGATCCGGGGCTGCCGGTCACCTATCTGTCCTTTGCCTTTATCATCGCCGGCGTCCTTTTCGCAGCCATGCCCTACTGCCAGGTCTGGGCAAGTGCTGTCAGAGATGGTGATTGGCTGACTTCTGAGGTGTCCGCGGTGGCTGCCGGTAAAAGGGAAATCTTAAGGCAAGCAGGCAAACCTGCCGGGGACCGGTCAGGGGGCTGTACGCTCTATCTGGGCGGAAGGTCGCCGAAGTCCAGGACAGCATTTGCCAGCGAGCTTAAGAGAATGGCCAGCAGCCTCGATATCGGGGATAACAACCTGATTTTGCAGGCAGGATCAACGGATAG
>CAYPBX010000044.1:0-2145 GCA_964409075.1 uncultured Candidatus Obscuribacterales bacterium | reverse complement strand
CTGCGCAAGCGACAGCCTTTAGAGGGAGATTCTGTTTTATGTCTGAGCTGCAGACAGCACTTACCAACACAGCCGGGATCTCGACCTTCATGTCCTTCTGGGTCTTTGTAGGAGCAAATGCCTTTGCGCGCTGGAGAGCGCATCTCGGTAGAGCCGCCTGCCTGGTGATGGTGGTCGCCTTTCTGGCGCTTACCGCGGCCATATTAGCGCGCGGCTTCGAGGCGGGACGATTTCCGCTGGCGAATCTCTACGAATCGCTTATCTGGTTCGCCTGGGCGACAATGGGCGTGTACCTCTTTCTGGCACGATCCTATGAGATTTACCATCTCGGTTGGCTGGCCAGCCTGCTGGCTGCCACTATGTTTCTTTATGGAAGCTGGCTGCCAGCCAGCCAGCATGAATTGAGCCCGCTTGTTCCGGCTCTGGTGAGCTACTGGCGGCAGATCCATGTTCCGCCTCTTATCGTCTCCTACGCCATGTTCTTTCTGGCAGGGCTTTCAGGGCTGCTCCATCTCTGGATGTCCGGCAGGAGGGCTGCAGTTCATTCGGTCACTGCTGCTATCTTTCTTGGCGGAGCGGCTGTGGCGCTGGGCACCTATACATCGGTCAGCTCCTTTCTGCTTCAGGGGCTCTTCGTAGGTGGATCGATAGCTGGTCTTTGCGCTGGTTGGTGGCAGCTTGCCAGGGTAGCTGAAACTGGCATCGATCCGGGGAAAGCTGAGATCTACGATGACCTCTCTTACCGCTTAATTACAATCGGTTTCCCGCTTTTGACAATCGGCATCATAACGGGCGGTCTGTGGGCGAACCACGCCTGGGGAACATACTGGTCCTGGGATCCGAAGGAGTCGATGGCTCTGGTTACCTGGCTGAGTTATGCTGCTTACATACATTTGAGGATTCACCGGCATCTGTCTGCCGATAAGCTGGCTCTGGTTGCTGCCAGCGGGATGCTCCTTACCCTACTCACCTATCTAGGCTTCAATACGCTCGGCTTTGGTGGGCTGCACAGCTACGGACAATTTAAGTAGCTGGGCGGAGCGCTTCCTGATTGCACGCCAAGGCAGCGCGGCGAAGGATTGCGGCCCAGCAATTCGTAGCCAAGCGTGAAGGGCGCGGAGGCGGCAAGGAACGCAGCCGCCGGAGCGCTTAATAAAGATTCAGGGTTAACCCGATTCTAACAATGGCATTGGAACCTTTTAATAGTAATAGCGTCTGCCTGACTGGATGGTGAAGCGCAGTGAAGATCTTGAGATTTGACGCTGCCCACTCAAGCAGGGTTTAAATGCCTCAAGCCAGGGATGTGCAGCTGACCGAGTCCTGGAGAAGCTGCGATACGCCCTCCGTTACAATCCCAGAAGCGGCGCCAGAGACCGCAATCAAGATGCAAAACACCTTCTCGACACAGCTGGATGATCTCGATGACCTGGATCTGACCATCGTCTCGGTTGCGCTCGACAATTCCGAGGCGGAGGATGTTGAGCCCGGTCTGCCGGGTAGCGTGCTCAGGCGTTTGCGCCGCAGCGAGGATGCGGTTCAAGTCTATCTACGCTCGATCGGCAGAATCAGGCTGCTCACTGCAGTTGAGGAGATAGAGCTTGCCCGCCGCATTCAACGCGGCGACGAGCTGGCTAAAAAGCAGCTGGTTCAGGCCAATCTGCGCCTGGTTGTGAGTGTAGCCAAGAAATATCAAAGTCGGGGGCTGCCGCTTCTGGATTTAATTCAGGAAGGCAACCTCGGGCTAATTCGGGCTGCAGAGAAGTTTGATCCAGAGCGAGGATTTAAATTCTCTACCTATGCTACCTGGTGGATCCGTCAGGGGATCACCAGGGCGATCGCTGACAAGGCACGAACTATCAGGGTGCCGGTGCATATGGTTGAGACGATCAACAACTTGCGCAAGGTTACGCGCAAGCTAGCTCAAAAGCTCGGCCGCCGGCCGGATCTGGAGGAGCTGGCCCGGGGTATGGAGGTCTCGGTAGAGAAGGTGAAGGAGGTGCTGGCAGCCAACCGCATGCCACTGTCTCTGGATACTCCTTATGGCGAGGATGAGGACAACTCGCTGGCTGAGATTGTTGAAGATGTAAGCTCTACTCCCCCGGAGATTTCTGCAGAAAGCGAGCTCATGTCCGCTGATGTCAGGGG
>CAYPBX010000043.1:0-10462 GCA_964409075.1 uncultured Candidatus Obscuribacterales bacterium | reverse complement strand
CGGCATGACCGACCTTTTTACCCGGGAGTTCTGGAGCCAGTGCCGCGCCCATCTCAAGGCAGATGGGCTCATGTGCCAGTGGCTGCAGCTCTACTCCATCACCCCCGAGTATTTCGGCGTCATTTTAAGAACCTTTATTTCAGCCTTTCCTGAGAGCTTTGTCTTTTATGCGCCTGGTTCCGGAGAGGTCATCCTGATAGGATCGGCCAGCAAGCTTAAGATAAGCATAGAGAAGCTCAGAGCCAGGATAGATGAGCCTGGTGTCCGCGAATTTATCGGTCGTGCCGGCATCGAGTCTGCTGAGCAGGTGGTGGCCATGTGTCTGCACGGACCACAGGGAGTGGAGGATCTGGTGGAGAGGTTGGGCCGGGAAAGCGGGAACAGGCGTCTGAACACGGATGACAATCTGCTGACCGAGTTTCAGCTGCCGAAGGTTCTCCTGTCGGGAGAGAGAATCTCTCCTTATGTTCTGGCTGCTGCCCTATCCCCCTCCTTCAATCCCGAGCCTTCCCTGAGCAACTTTGGTGATAGTCCCTGTGAAAGGGCCTGTTTCCTTATTCTCCTGGCGCAGGCTCGTCTTGCCAGCGGTCAAGCGCGGACACTAAGTGAAGATCGCCTGGCCAGTGCCGCCGTAGGCAGTGCCTTGCGTCTCAATCGCTGCCCTGGTGCCCTGGCCTTTGTGGCCAGAGCGAGCGCCTCCCAGGCGGAAAGGCAGAGGGCTTCTGGCGAGATGGCAGGACTACTGGAGACTGCGTGCACCAGCGTGTGCGATTATCTTTTTCCGTCAGGCTATTTTCTCTGGCGCGGTGATGACCTGACCGCACTCAAGATCGTAAACTCAGGGCTGTCCAGGTTTCCTGCTGCCGCTTCCCTCTGGGTGCTCAAAGGGCGTGCCCTTCTGGAGTCCCGGCAGTACGATTCAGCCATACAGGCGTTCAGGCGCGCATCTGTATTTGCACCGCACACGGTAGCACCATGGAAGGCGGTGGGTTGGGCATATCTTTTGCGTGCTGAATCTAAAGGCCCTCGGCCAGGTGACCTTGAAGAGGCCAGCGCTTGCCTGGAACACGCGCTGGCGATCAGGCCGTCTCTGTACCAGGAACGGCTTGCACTTGCACTGGCGCTTATCAAGGCAGGAGAGCCCGAGCGCGGGCTAAAGCAGCTCCGTCTGGCAAGCAGGCAAAAACCAGGTTCTCCGGAGCCCGATCTCTATGCGTCTGTTTACTTCGCGGGCAGGGGCGACTGGGTTTTGGCCTGGCGCAATCTCCTGCGCTTCCGGAGCAAGGCTCCTGCCGATGGCAGAGCCGATTTGCTGGCTTATGTCATTCTCAAGGGACTGGGCAAAGAAGGCGAGGCCGGCGATTATCTCAGGCGTTATCAGGGCAGGCTCGACCCAAAGGCAGCTGGTGGCGGCAGTGAGGCAGCTATACACAGACTCCTGGAGCTGCCGGTGGACAACCTCTGGAAAGAGGCGCTCGGGTCTGGCTATATCTATTAAACCTGAAGAGTATCGTCAGCTTCTGATTCCGCATCGCCTGAGGCAGAGCCTTCATCAGGCTCGGACCAGTCAAGTTCGTTAGCCCAGGTCGGCACGAAGCTGGAGGCCTTGATCTGCTCAATCTGAGAAGCAGCCTCTGTTTTATCGGCGACGACAATCTCTCTTATTGTGCTCTCAGCCTGTCGGGTTGGATTTGCTGAGGACGTCTCCCCTGTGCGCTGGATTTCGTCCAGCTGCCCTTGCGTGAGCCAACCGCATGTAATCAGGGTCTTTGTGATGCATACATTGGCTTCCAGCTTCCTGCGCATGGCAATCTGATAATGACCTGTGCTGATCATGCCCTGGCGTATCAACTGCTGACCGATGAGAGCCGCCTCGAGTAGATCGCGGCTGATTAGCTCCTGCTTGACGAGAAACTCTCCCAGCGGCATCTCCGGCATGGCAGATGCCATGCCTACCGCTAAGGCCAGCTCGCCGGCATCGATGATCTCAGCGGCGAGAAGCAGCTCTGGGATACTCAGCGCTCCCGGGAGGTCTGCCGGTCCAGGCTCTGAACCTGCTGCCAGGTCAAAAGCCCGGGCCTCATTGTCTCTGAGTCCCAGCCTGCGCAGATCATGGTCAGCTCTGGCGGTTGCGCTGCGCAGGATGTCGTAGGCTAGCCACAGCTCTTGCAATTGGGAGCCTGGGGAATCCGGCAGCGCCTCCGTCTCGCCTGCCAGCTGTCTGACAAGCGCTCTGGCCTTTCTCAGAAAGGCGGCCCGTACAGCATCTGTCTGACAGAAGCGGTCGACGTCAAGCAGCTCATACGGATCTAGCCGGGCTCGAGCACCGGCGGCAGGGCAGGCAGCTTCCTGTGGCAGGCGACTTACCGGTTTCCGCAAGGGCAGCTCCCCGCCTGGCAGGTCGCCGGAGCCTCTTTCATCGCTCCGGGCAGATAACTCCTTGCCGCGATCTTTGCTGTCGCCGCGATCCTCAAGGTCGCTGGCCAACCTGAGAAGGCGAGCCAGCTCTTTGTGCGCCAGTCTGGCCCCTTCGGTGTCGTTGCGATCAAAGCTCTGCTTGAAGGCGGAAGCCAGGATTCTGGCCTCGAGTCGCTGGCGGTCGTTGCTTTCGGGAATTGCCATCACAATTATTATGCCTCAGGCATAGGCTCTCACATTTTCAACCTGTCTTACGCTTGTCTTTCCACTGACTGTTGCTTAGCCGTCTCTCTCCCTGAGGTATGATGACATTGGTCTTGAGATCGGATTACTTGCGCGCGGACACAGGAAGGCTGCCGGGCAGGAGATTTTAAGGTGGATCTGGACTGGCTCAAGGAATTGGCAGAGCAAAGCAACGACGCGGAGCTTAAGCGTCTGGAGCAGCAGCGCATCGAGAAGCTCCATAAGCGCCAGCTGGCGCTTTCAACTACACCACATATGGAAAAGATCTACCTGGTAATCTCCAGGTTTTGCGAGGAGTTCAATAGGCACATACACTACCAGCCGCTCAAGATTGCCGTAAGTGGGTTGCACAAGAAGGTCAAAGGAACTGCCAACGCTCATGATGAGGAGCTGGCTTATGCGGAAGAGTCTTGTCATTTCAGCTTTACCAGAGGGGAGTGGACCTTCGGGGTACGTGGACTCAATGGCGAGATAGAATTTGTCGAGACGGCTAATGCTGCCTCCGGCATGCGCGTTAGTCTTGACGAGGCTGGATCGACTCCCACCCGCAAGCTCGTAGCGTATCTGGACAACGGAACAAAACGGGTTGTTTGGAAGAGGGACGGGCTGGAGCTGAACAACGAGTCGACCATTGCTCTTTTAAGAGAGTTCTTTGTGGATTTCATTGAGAGAACCAATTCCCAGCCTGAAGACAGCGATTGAGATCCTCAGCCTTGGGGCGAGCCGGCTCAAGGTAGATTTAACTGCAGGCAAGCTTAGCGCCTTTAGAGCCTACCTGGAGGAGCTTGCTTGCTTTTGCCAGCATACCAACCTGGTCTCCTCGGCCGACCCTATGCGTGTGGTCGCTGAGCATCTCCTGCCTTGTCTGGCTCTGGTACCTCATCTGAGGCGACTATGCTCGCAGCGGAGAAGCTACCATTTATCATTGATCGATCTGGGCAGCGGGGCAGGTTTTCCTGGACTGCCTCTGGCTGTGGCTATCGATGGTCTACAAGTGATGCTGGTGGAGGCGACGGGCAAAAAGGCTCGCTTTCTTACGCAGGTGGTCAAAAGCATGGGTCTTGGGCAGCGCGTGTCTGTCCTGCCCGAGAGGGCCGAGGCTCTTGCAGGGCAACCCAGGCTTAGAAGCAGCTTTGATCTGGCAACCGCACGCGGACTCGGGCGCCTGGATGTGATTATGGAGCTGGCTTTGCCTCTCATCGCCAGCGGAGGCTTTCTGATCGCCTTGAAATCAGCCGGTCAGCTCGGGCAGGAACTCCCGCGTGCCTCGAGGTCGGCAGCCCTTCTGGGCGGGTCGGTCCTGCCGGTTGAGACGCTCAAAGAGCTCTTACCTGACAGGGACCATGTTCTTGTCATTATCAAAAAGGAAAACGAGACACCAGATACCTACCCGCGCCCCTACCCCCTTATCAAGCGATGCCCATTGGGTAGAGCCTCCTTTTAGGAGGCGGTGGTTGCCAGATCCATCTTTGGCACCAGCCAGCCTTCCGCTTGCGCCTGCTCGAGAGCCTTGTCGGGACCGTTGTCGACAGTCAGCTCCAGGAGCCGGCGCCGGCTGCCGAAGACATAGGCAGCGCGGTTTATAAGCGCGGTTACATCGAGGTGATCGTGCGCGAAGATTACATTGTCCAAATGGCGATACCAATCATCTCCGGAGGGAACAACGATATCGGCGACCATCTCCCCCAGCTTGAGCTCCTCTTTGTCCCTTTCGGCTTGCGGCGGCCAGACAGTAAAGTATCTCTTGGCATCAAAGCTCAGGCACTCGACCTTGCCTAGATATGGCAGGCTCTGCTCATCTATTGTGAAGCCGATCTCGTCGTAACGCTTGAGCTCTTGCAGCCAGAGGTCTCTCAATATCTCCTTGACGGTGTACATGTGCGGCTCCAACCTCCACATCTCGGAGGTCGGCGTGTAGGCTGCAGCTGGTTGAAACTCCCAGGCATTCTCGGTACAGACAACCTCATACTGATGTGTGTGCGCCCATGATGTCATCAGGACTCCAGTCCAAATGTTGTTTTGCTTATATACCTTCTTGTATTTTTTCTGAAACCAATCCTGCCACTCACCGAAGGAATCGTACTGCCCGGAAGCTTTGGTCAGGCCCTGTTTCCACTCCGCTTCGTCAGGCTGCATATCCTCGGCATGAAAAAACTCTGCCCAGTAAGCAGAAACAGTGGCAGGCTCCAGGAGGGCCAGATCTGCCTGCCCGTATTGTTCCTGCCAAACGCTCTGGCATATCCTGATGGCTTCTTCGCAGCGGGAGTACGGATTTGAGCTCTTGAACTGCTGGTTGTGACGAACCCAATCGACGCCTGTTCTGATAAGAAATGCCGGAAACATCTACCACCTATCCCTGCACCTGGACCATAGTATCAGCTATGACTATAGCAATGTTAAACCTTATCGATAAGCCTCTTGGCTACTGCCAAAGCGTTTGCCGGTTAGCCTTTATCGATTATCTCTGTCACCGCGTAATCAAGCAACAAATTTCAACTGTCGCAATCGGAAAAAGGGATGAATCTGCAAAGGCATCGTAAGATGCCTTTGCAGTGAATCAGCCCAGGGTTTTTATAGCTGCTCCAGTATTATTACTCCGCAGTCCCTGTCTCTGCTTGCGTTTATGCTGTAAGAGCCGTGGTTTTGTGTATTGATGGTGCTGGAGAAGCCGTTCCGGGTCTTTGTAGTGTTGCGGCTCCAGCCATGGCTCTTTCCGCAAGCGGTTGTTATGGCGACGTTGCCTGTATGAGAAGCCGTGCCCGATGTGGGGCTGATACTGGTAGAGCCGCTGGCCGAAGCACTGGCGCCGCGTGCCGAAGTCGCTGAGGCATTGAATTGACCTGAGGCGTTACCACGGATTACCTCCCGGTTGCCATTGAACGAGGCATTTCCGCCCCGCGGTCCGTTCACGTCTACGACCAGGTAGGCTTTGCCAGCTGTTCCGAACTTGCTGACAGAACCTTTTAGCTCTGCACAAGGACCTTTGTACTCGATGCTTCTTGAACATTCTGTCTCACATGCCCGTGCTGCTGAAGCAGAAAAGGCCAGGATCAAAAGGCAGCAAGGAATATTGAATGATTTCATCGTCAGGACCTCCGATTGGGTTGGATTGTTGTAAAACCACCTGCGGTGGCTTTCATCTGTTACTACATGGGGTATCAAAAAAGGTTTCACTTTGAGTGACAATTATTCTGTCAAAATTGATTGAACCGCCTCTTCGGTGATCCTGACTTCCGACCAGCCAGCGAGTGGGCAGGGGAGTCCGATGACTACCGTGGTTTCCACCCGAACCAGCCGCGCCGGCGAATCGTTGTAAGAAAACCTTGTAAGGCTGATTGAGCGAATGAAAGTGCTTTCTCCGGTGCCTTCTACAATGATGCTAGCGGCCGCTTCTGCGCTCTTTATGCTCGATTGGATGGCGGCGGCTCGGGAAGCGTTTACTACAATGGAGTGGTTCGTCGATGCGCCTATGATTATGGCGAGAAGATCGAGAAACAGCAGGATCATGATTACTAACAACGGCGCTGCAGCACAGAGCTCAATTACCGATTGCCCCCGTGCCTGGAGAAGCTGCGAGCATCTTTCTTCAGGGAGCATTTGTAGGATCCTCTATGAGTCGACGGCCTGCGATGACCAGCGGTACCGGTGCGTTGATTCCAGGTACAGCAACAGGAAAAGGACAGTTCAAGAAAGGGCTGACGGTCAACCTCGTGGCGATGATTACCTCGCGGCTCACAAAACCGTATTCATCAGGAATGCCATCGCTGTAGTTGATCTCTGTCTCGATCGTGCCTACGGTCTTTGTGAAAGCGCCTATGCCTGTTGCCAGCCAGTCCTCGGGAATGTTTTTGCACACAGGACCATCAGCCCTTTTGGCATCTCGCCAGAAAAGCAGTGCGGCTTCATGGCATTGCTGATCAACGAGCACCAGAGCCGCACAGTATACGGTTGCCAGTCCTATCATGTTCAGGAGAGGGAAGAACAGGAGCAGTATCAGCATGAAGAGGCTGACTGCATACTCGCCAAGAAAATTGCCTTGCGGTTGTCGTGCGGTTCTGCGCCTCATTGCCTGCCCTCCTGGGTAGCTTGAATCTCGAGAACGCCTAAAAGGCCGTTATGACCTGTAGAGGGAATCCATTGGAAGCGTGTGCCATCTTCTGTGTAGACTGGGGGCAGACTACGGTTCCCATCTGGCTGACTGTAGAGTTCTGCAGGCCCTATAATTGTGTTCTGCTGACGTATAATGACCTTTTTGCCTGGCAAAAGGGCGATGTTCAGATCGTTGCTGAGAACAGACTCCCTCCAGGAAGGACTTATCTCCCAGACGCGCTGTTTAAGTCGCTCTATAATTTCCTTGAGGACAGGGTCGTTCACATAGTCGGTGAGGCGGACTGGCCTTGCCAATCGCGGGCTGACTTCTATGCGGATGAAACCTGCAGGTAGCTGAGCGGGGTAGCCTGTATCTTGCCCCTCCGCTACTGCATTGGCGGTGTAGCCGAACTGTTGATCAGACCCGAGCCTTGCCAGGGCTGGCGCGCAAAGAGCGTTGGCGATGCAGTAGCTGGCGACAATATCAGACGGCGGAGTCAGGCTTGCCTGAAATTCGCGACCATGCACAAGGTGCGGCTTCAAACCGGGCCTAAGTGGTACGAAATAAGTTCTCGACGATGGCCTGATGAATTGTGTGGACGCTTGTGGTATAGGCATATAACCGGCTATGTACTGGCGCGTTTCTCCTTTTATGTTGATAGTGCTGAGCGGCAGGCTGTCTGCCGGATATCCAACCGGGATCTGCTTGCGTTCAATAAATACGTTGGAGGCTGTCCCCGGGTGCAAGTACGCCGACTCCCAGCCCTGCATTGACGGCTCAGGCAGGACTGACTGCAGCATGTTTATTGGGTTTGCTGCTGCTACTTCCGCAAATACAGCTAAACGTTCATCTCTGCTTTGGTTTTGGTCTGCCAGGTTCGAGACTACATCGGCCACGGCAGCATCGAATTGTCTGGCGTGCGTCGTAGAGCCAAGCTGTCCGGTAGACGTGCCTTCATTCTGCATGGCGTACTCATTCATCTCTACAAGCAGGGATGCGGCAGCCAGCCTGTTGATTAGCCTGAGGCTGACAGCGGAGTCTTCTTCGCAAAGAGGATCTAGCTGCCGCTGAATATGGTTCGCGGTCCTCCTGATAGTGACACTGGGATTATCTAGTGCATCCTTTGCGCATGCCAGGGCTCCAGAGTCGACTGCGTTGCGGAATTCTCGAAAGCCGGCCATGAGTCTGGTTATCTGGACAAAACCTATGCTCACAACGACCAGAAAGAAGCTCAGCGCTACTCCTATAACAATGAGCGATCCGCGACTGTTTCTGTGTTTTTTGTAGAAGATTGCCATTTGCTGAGATGCCTGCTGTTCCTTCGCACCGATAGGTTAGCGGCGGAGCGTACTCAAGGCGTTTTTAATTTGTGCCCGGATTGTACCCTGGGCAACGTGCCCTGAATTTGCTGCTGTATGCAGGATGCTGATGGATGCCTTTGCCAGTGCCTGATCGTGTATCAGCCCGGATGGTGTTCTAATGACAGCATGATTTGCTCTCGGACCGGCCCTCTCATCTGTAATGCCTGCGGCGCTCAGGTCTGAGTGTCCAGTTTGTATCCGATGCCATGCATATTGCGTATCAGGGACGCCTGTCCCGGGCTGTCGATCTTATCTCTCAGTTTTTTAATGGCAGTCCGCAACGTATCAGGACTTCGCTCCGAGTCGCTTGGCCAGACTCTGGCTACAATTGCTTCTGCGCTGAAAACCTGATCCGGGTTGCGCATGAGAAATTCCAGCAGAGCAAATTCCATGCGCGAAAGCGCAACTGGTTTTTCACCTCTTGAAACTTCATGTGTGCGGCGGTTCAGCTGCAGATCCCTGACTGATAGCACGTCACTGTCTCCTGTCCTTGCCCGCCTCAACAAGGCCTGGGTCCTGAGTGATAGCTCTCGCACATGAAATGGCTTCGTCAGGTAATCGTCACAGCCGGCTAGAAATCCCTGTTCTTTGTCGGAAATTGTATTGCGCGCGGTCAAAAACAAAACCGGTGCCCTGCCTCCGCGGGAGCGGTAGGTCTTGCAGAGTTCAATGCCGTCACGAGATGGCAGGTGTACGTCGATGATGAGCAGGTCATACTCGGAAGCCGATAGCATTGCCAGCGCGGCTTCTCCGTCGGCAGCTGCCTCCACCTCGTGCCTGTCGAATTTCAGAGTGTCGACGATGGTCACCTGCAAGGCTCTGTCATCTTCCACAACCAGAATTTTAGCCATCGCGACAAACCTTCTTGACAGCCGCACCCCCCTCTCATATGTATATTATGATGGAATGCGGCTGACAATCCTCCACAAGGGGCTGATCCTGATTGCTGTTCCATTAGCCTGCCAGGTAGGCTTCGTGGCCGCTTACGATGTTTTGCTTTCGGCAGCGCGCCAGACCCTGAAGGAGGAGTTTGAGTGGCAGGAATTCTGCATTGCTGCTCAGAATCTTGAGAACACGAGCCAGCAGATTGGCATTAGGGCGCTTCTGGGCGCCATGAGCGGGCAGCCCCTGAATGCGCGGACCCGAGTGCGGGCGCTCAAGGAAGTGGTCGCCGCCGTGAAAAGCTTCAGGCAGGCACTGCAATTGGATTCGGTCAAAAAAGCTGGTTTTGTTTTACCGCAGCAAGCGCAGGTAAATGCACTGCCTGTGATGGCGGCGGTGCTTTATTCATTGTCTGTCTACCGCATCGAGCCGGACATGAGGCTGGCTGATGTTTTCAGCGTCATTGGCGTGCCGCCCTCGATGCTCGCCGAGCGCTTTCAGGATGGAAGGGCTCCCATGGCACAGGTGCTGCAGCTTCTGGAACGGGCGCAGGCGTTTCGCAAAGAGCAGCGCCTGCTGTTCGATCGGGAAAGCCTCTCTATCGAGCAGCTCGTGCATTTTGTCATGTTTGCCAATGTTGTTCTAGGTGCCGCCCTCAGCCTGTATTTCTTTCGCGACATTTCAAGGCGCATCGGGCATGTCCAGGAAAACACCCGTCTTCTTTCCAGGATGGTGGTGCCAGTTGCTCCGATCGGAGGCAGCGATGAGATTGCTGAGCTCGATGTATCCGTTCACCGTTGTGCTGATGAAATCCTCAAGCTGGAGGCTTTCAAACGCGAGATGATCGGCATGGCTTCGCATGAGCTTAAAGCACCACTGACGTCTGTTCAGGGCGTGGTTTCGCTGCTTTTCAGGGGAGCGTTCGGTCCTGTGAGCGGGGAGATCGTCGAGCGTGCTGAGATGGATGAGGCAAACCTTGATCGCCTCGTACACCTGGTCAATGATCTTCTGACCCTGGAAACTCTCGAGACCCACGGGTTCAAGTTGGATATGCGGCGAACTTCTGTCTTGGCTCTCGTTGAGGGTGCTGTGTCAGCAGTAGAGAGCCTTGCTGTATCAAGGCAAGTATTGCTCCAATATGAAGGCGGGGACTGGCAGATAACAGTCGATCGCGACCGCCTGGTTCAGGTGCTGGTTAACCTATTGAGCAACGCCATTAAATTTTCTGATGGACGCTCTCCTATCCTCGTCACGGCTTTGTCAGATGGCAGCCAGACCGAATTTAGTGTGCGTAACACAGGACCCGGCATATTACCTGAGCACAGGGATGGGATTTTCCAGCGATTTTCTCAAGCCAGCCCAGCTGACGGTATCAGACGAGTCGGCAGCGGTCTGGGATTGGCGATAGCCAAGTCTATCGTCGAGCAGCACGGAGGACAGATAGGGCTCACATCAGGCGATAGAGAAA
>CAYPBX010000042.1:0-10634 GCA_964409075.1 uncultured Candidatus Obscuribacterales bacterium | reverse complement strand
CTCATGCAGGGCGTGCAGGGCATCTCCGATATCATCACAGTCCCCGGGCTTATCAACGTGGACTTTGCCGACGTCAAGACTGTCATGCACGCAGCTGGCTCGGCGCTCATGGGGGTCGGCAGAGCCACCGGCGAAGGCAGGTCCGTCGAGGCAGCCCAGAACGCCATCAACAGCCCGCTGCTCGAGACCACCATCGACGGTGCATCGGGCGTTATCTTCAGCGTAACCGGCGGGCCAGATCTGACGCTGCATGAGGTGCAGGAAGCAGCCAACGTCATCTACGCATCGGTGTCCGATGAGGCTAACATCATATTTGGTGCAGTAATCGACGAACGCCTCCACGGCGAAGTGCTGGTGACTGTTATCGCCACCGGATTCGACATGGCCGCACCGGCACAGCCCCCGAAGCGGGAGCTGGTCGGCGCAGCCGCAAAAGCCGGCTCAGCCCGCAGTGCGCAAAAGCAGGCCGGCAGCGAATTCAAGAAGATCGCCTCCGACATACTCGATATTCCGGAGTTTCTCAGGACCCGGCAGGGCAAGTAGGCTGGCGACAGAGCATCTGATTCTCGCCGGGTCGAGACTTTTACGTCGGCACAGGGTAGTTGATGACTACCTCGTCGACGTTTCTCTCATTGTAAGGCTGGAAGATCACAGACCTCGCATCGAGCTGGATCTCCTCTTGCGAGAATTCAGGCAAGATTGCGCGCAGGGTATCCTGGTCCTTTCCAGGACGGGAGGGGACGGGTCCCTTCTCCAGAGCCCTCTTAAAAAACGCTCGGGCAAACTTC
The DNA here is from genome assembly GCA_964409075.1 of uncultured Candidatus Obscuribacterales bacterium. Classification (GTDB taxonomy): domain Bacteria; phylum Cyanobacteriota; class Vampirovibrionia; order Obscuribacterales; family Obscuribacteraceae; genus CAYPBX01. The sequence continues at coordinate 9,846 of CAYPBX010000042.1, read as the reverse complement.
GTGCGGCCAATCCAGCCACCACTGTTCAATAGTCTTTGCTGGCGTCCGTCCTTGGCCTGCGGCGATGGTTCGGTGCTGAATACTAGCTGACAGTCGAACTGTCTTGCGAACGTTTCAAGGATTATCTGGGGTCTTTCAAGAAGGAGAACATCTGATGAATCAAGTCCCATCACAAATGTGGTGAAAGCTTTCTCCAGAAATCTCACAGTAAGCGGAATCTTAAACCAGTTGACCCATCGCCTGCCTGTCTTCCGGCCATGCTCATAGTAGGCGTCTCGATACTTAGCCCACACAGGCTCAAGCTCCGGCCCGATTAGCTCCTCGACGCTGCTCATGCTCAGCACCACATGCGGTACTCCCAGGTGCTGCAGGCACCGCTCAAGAAGACCAGCCGGCTTAAAAGCCACTGTCGCCGGGCTGCCGTCATTCCAGGTGAAAATGGTAAGCTGCCCGGCTGCTCCCCACTGTCTCGGTGCCAGCTTGAAAAAACTGACAACCAGCCCCTCCCAACCGGAAGCAGGTCTGCCATAGGCATGGATTATCGACGGTTCTGTCCCGAAGAGAACGTTTTTCAGACCTATCATGTCTTTGCCATCATTCATCGCTTTACTCCGCAATCTCATGCCCGAGCCATGATGTTAGCAATCCGTTGAAAAATACAACATAAGGATATTGCCAGGATTTGGCAAGAATTCCCAGCTAAAGTGGAGCCGTTGAGTGCTTGCAGCGGCAACTAGCATTCCATCAAGTATGGAAGCCACGGACATACGAGCTGGTCTGGACAGATCTCTGGCTTATCTGATCTCACGACACCGACTGACAAAATCATAACGTAGAGAGGGGGAAAGTTGACATGAGACACAATGCTACAGCTGGGGATGTGATACCGGCTTCTGTCGATGGGGTAGCCAAAAGTCAGGCACCCCAGGGGCGACCGCAGGAAGACCAGTTCGTTCTCCCTGAAGGTCCCTGTAAAGGAGCTTGTGGAATTCTGGACACCGCCACACACAAGGCTCCAACTCTTCATGAGCAATGGCGGTGCCGATACGAGTCACAGAATCCAGCGCTCAAATACGATGAGCTCAAGCGCATAAATCGCAGCGTCAGGGAGCTGCTCGTAGGCTGGTCGGTATTGAGCCTAAAAGAAGCAATTTGGGTGCTCGCCAGGAGCCAGTCTACACTCGCACAGCGGCAAAGTGCTCATCGGACCTTGCACGAGTCCTTCAGGAGGCTGGCTGGCTATGCCGTTGAGGAAGAGGTGATTGACAACCGCCAGGGAGCGGCCGCTCAGGCAATCAATATGTTGCTAGCAAGCCCCAATCCACCCGTAAAGTCTGCCACGCTCAGAAGATACATGGAAGAGCACAGGCAATTCTACCGTCGTCTCATACAAGAGCAGTCCGCTCAACCAGGCAACCTCGATGACCGGCCTGGTTGTTGACCGACATTGGCGATCAACCACAAAAACAAACAACTTAAGGGAGAGGACTAATCACATGCAAACTACCGATTGTTACATTAGCATTGAAGAAAAGAGTAATGCCGCTCACTATGATCCCTACTTAGCGATCACCAATCTCCTTTCCAGAGCGAGGCTCTACGAGTCCAGCGGACGTCACACCATTGCAAACGGCTTGCGCCTGGAGGCCTGCAGGCTGCAGCAGGCCATAATGATTAATCATAAAGCAGGATAGCATCCCGACGGTCATCCAGCCGTTGCTTGGAGCCCAGCCAATGGTTGCTAATTCAAGCATGGGCGAGGCAGGGCGATTTCAGCCCGGGCAACACATGGCTCCTCCCTCGCCCGGGACCGCTGCCTATGGGTTAGAGCCATGATCAAGTGTGGTACACATCCTATAAGTAGAAGTATGACTCAGCAATTACAGCTGGTGGCGATACCGGGTCGGTCTTAACAGAGAGCTTGAACGGCGAGATGAACCATCCGGCATATGTTTGCCTGTCAGGTAGCCTGTCCCAGGAGCTCAGGCATGCTTAAGGCTGTGCCATTGCCCAAACTGCGTTTGACGCACATGAGCACTTTGTTGGCTGTCCTCCCGCTCCTGTTAATCCTGCTCTTTTTCGGCTCTCTCATTTGTCTCCTATCGACCACTGAAGCTGGAGGGGACGAAGAGCAACGCCTTCGGCAACTCCTGGCTGCCAGCAACCAAACCGCATCCGTTAACATCAATCTCTCCATGACTTTTGCTCTCTATGGTACGAGCACATTTGGCGTGAGTTTAAACACCGCGGAGAGCCTGGACAGTCGATACGAGAAGTTGAAAATGGATGCCAAGGCAGGCTTGGCTCGGATGCTGGAACTATCGGTGGGTAATGGTGAGGAGGAGACGCTTACAAAGAAAATTGCCACCTTATTCAAACAGCTGTTTCTGGTCACAGACAGAATCAATTTTTTAATCGAGGACAAAGGCGAGAACTTCACACCTGCGACTGTCGCTCAGCAGAAGAGGCAGATGATTACGCTTGTCCAGAATATTGCCTATCTTGAAGACCAGTTGAAAGTTCTTATAACAGCCAGTCAGCTCAGAAACCAACAAGAGCGTCTCATTCAGCATCGCTTAGCTGCCTATCTGCTTTACAGCGGTATTGTCAGCGCGCTGGGAACGTGCATCCTGCTATCAGTCTTGATTGGGAGAAGCATTACTGGCAGGTTAAGAGCCCTTAGAGAGAACGCTCTCAGGCTAGCAGAGCAGGAGCCGTTAATTCCGAGAATTAGCGGGGAGGATGAGATTTCCGAACTTGATAATCTCTTCCATTCCATGGCTGAAGCGCTTGCGGCTTCCCGTAAAGAGAGAGCAATTATCGAGAATGCGCTTGATGTCATCTGCTCGCTCAGCCAGGATTTAACCTTCACGAAAGTCAGCCCCGCCGCGGCAAGCCTCTGGGGTTACCAGCCGGATGAACTTGTCGGGAAAAAATTGAACGTCTTTCTATTTCCCGATGACAGGGAGAGTACTGTAGAAAACCTCTTTCCAGAGCGCCTACCCGCCTACTTTGAGAGTCGTTTCTTAAGAAAAGACGGGCAACCGGTCTGGACTCTCTGGTCGGCTAGATGGTCGGCGAGTGAAGCGACCATCTTCTGTGTTGCCCACAACCTGGAGGCACGCAAGCAAGCAGAAGAGAGAATCAAAGCCAGTGAGGAGCGGATACGAGCAATTATGGAGAAGATGCCTGTTGCCCTCATTGCGCTGGGATCAGATGGACTGATTGCCTTTTGTAACCAGGCAATGGCAGATCTAGTTGGACTCGTCCCGACTGAGCTGCTCGGACGCTCCTTCGCCTCACTCTTTCCAGAATATGACGGTCTCGAAGAGATTGACTTTCTGGAGCTTATCAGACAACGCACAAGGAATGATCTCTTCGAGTTGGACCTGATGACACAGCAGAAGAGCCCTCGGCGCGTACAGCTTTCCTTACGAACATGGGCGGGTCATGAAGGAGAGCAATACCTTGCCGCTCTCCTGGACGTGACGGAACGGTACAAGGCTCAGAAGATGCGGCAAAATCTTATGGTGATGGTCAGACATGACATAAGCACTCCTCTGAGCTCTATCCATGCGGTTCTCTCTCTTCTGGGCGCCGGAGCGCTCGGCAAAATGACAGACGACGGTAAGAGCATGGTCATTAAGGCAGAACAAGAGAGCAAGCGCTTGATGAGCCTCTTCAACACTCTACTTCAAGTTGAGAGGCAGGAGATCGAAAAGCTGTCAGTTCAGTCGAAGCCAGTCAGAATCTCAGAATTGATCGAGCAATCCCTCGACGCCGTAAGGACTGATGCCGAGCGCAAGGAGATCTCCATAATCGCAGCACCGCCGGAGGAGCTGGTGTTGGTCGATGCAGGCAAGATCATCACCGTTATCGTCAATCTCCTCTCCAACGCCATTAAGGTCTCTGCGGAGCACTCCCACATCATCATCACCACGGCAACTAACGGCTGCTGGCTCGAGATTGAGGTCAGAGATCAAGGCAGAGGCATACCACCCGGATTAAAGGAGAAGATCTTCAGCCCCTACAGACAGGCTTGCGCCGACCAGGACAGTATTGGGGCCCGAGTGGGAGTGGGGCTTGCCAGATGCAAATCGATAATCGAAGCCCACGGTGGTAGCATCAGAGTCCGCAACAATCGCAACGGAAGAGGATCCTGCTTCTCCTTTACCCTGCCTCTGGCTCAAGAGTGTTTGAATGAGTCCTTATCAGACAGCATCAATTCTGGGAGCGCCAGCTCCCACAAAATGCAATCAGTATGAGCTGACCACCGGGCGTAAGGCAATGCCATCGGTCCCGACACATCGGCAGCAGCAGGCAAGCGGCGGTCAGGATTTGGCAAGATCTGCCTGCTAAAGTGCAGCTGTTGGGCGTTGTTAGGAGGACAAAGACATGTTAGACAGACGATTCAATCTAGTCATCTACGAGCTGACCTGGGCAGCTTCCTGTGCTCTTCTCCTTTCCTGGCTCCTGCTTGCGAGCCCTGCATATGTTGTAGCCATCATATACCTGTCCGTCGGCATGAAAGCAGCGATTGAAGTTATACGTAGGCAGCCTGCCAGACACTTGCCATTAGAGAGGCAGCACGTGCAGTAAGGGTAAATACGCCCGGTTGGCACGACAGTCATATCTGAAGGCGACGCCGGCGCTGCCTCGCAATCAAGGTGCACCTAACGCCAGAATCTGCATATATAGCTTGCAATGCATGGCATCAAGCCAAAAACGCCACGAGGAGGACAATTGAAATGCAGACTACCAATTGTCAGATGAATATCGAAGGAAACAGCAATGCTGTTCCTGGTAATTCTCATCCCGCCCTCGCCAATCTCTTGTCCAGAGCCAGGATATATGAAGCTAGCAGACATCACAGCATAGCAAGCGCTCTGCGTCAGGAGGCCTCGAGGCTGGAGGGGGTAATTACAGCACAAAGGTTGTCGGTCGTGAAAAGCTCCCCTAACCCAGGCAATAGCTACTGGACAGAGAGCGGACACTAGAAGCCTCTTGGAATGATTGAGCCTGTAGGCGTGTCCATGGACCTCGCCTACAGGTAGCTCAGGCTGGTTAGAACAAGGTTGCCAATAATAGATCATCACCGCCGAACCATCTCCCGTCGCTATTCTCCCTGCGTTATTGTGCAGCCGGGCAGAGCTTTCTGCAATGCATCGACTGTTTTCGAACTAATATGGTCAGGCAGCACCAGCCGGTTGAGCCTCTTCAGCGCCTGCAGCTTGAGCGCGCCTGTGTCAGTCAAGTTCGTGCCGGCCAGTCTCAATTCCACCAACGATGTCAGCTGGATTAGCAGGGGAACGTATCGATCGCTGAATCTTGTGTTCCTCAAATCGAGATCCCGCAGACTCTCATTCTCAGTCAGATACGTAAGCCCTCTGCCTGTGATGCCTGTAAAATGCAGACCCAGCCGTGAGAGTTGGCAATTCTTGAGGGCAACCAGGCCGCCATCTGTAATGGAGCTTGAGTAAAGTTCTAGAGACACCAGCCGTTTCAGCCGTATTGCATGCCTGATTGTCGCGTCTGTGGTGGTCGGGCCGGACAGGTCCAGGACGCTCAGCCTGGGCAGACCCTCCAGATAAGCCAGGCCTGGTCCCCGCACCTGAGTCTTTCTAAGGTACAAAGCATTAAGTTTCGGTAAATCAGAGAAATGCTTCAGGCCTTCATCGCTGATGGGAGCATCCATGAACTCAACCGCACCAAGGTTTTTCAACGGCTCCAGATACCGAAGCGCATCGTCGTCGATTGCAGTTTCTTCAAGATCCAGGTACTTGAGCCCGGTCAGGTGGGTTATCATCCTTAAAGAGTCGTTCTTTATTGCGGAGCGGCGAAGACTCAAACACTGCAGGTCATCTGGTTTCAAATTGGACAGACAAGCCAGATTCCTGGCTGACTGTGTCACCCGGAGATAGAGCTCCCAGTCAATTGGAAGAGTCACCACGCCGGTTGCCAGGCCGAGATCTTTCCCTATCTCACGTATGCCCCAGATATTAGTGCCGGCCGGTCCGCAAATTAGAAAGCCGACCGGCCTGCCGCCGCCAAAGTTAACCGTGCGCGAACCCTCTTGAACGGTTGGCTGCTTCTGCCCTGGCGGCGGCTGACCCATCCGGCAAGCAAACAAAGCAGCAGAGAGAAGGACGATCCAGGTAAGCAGAAAGGCTGGCTGGCCGGGTGCCAGCAGAGCCGTCTTAATTGCTCGACCTGTCTGTGGCTCAGCCATGCGCAAATCCTCAAGTCATCTTAAGCAGCGGCTGTCGCAGCTTGCCTGGCTGAGACCGCCTCACATTTAACCTTACCCCTGGCATAGGTCCGGCAATCAGAGAAGATTCCATCCAAAAACTTTGTCCCAATGGGTTAGGGCCACAATCAAGCGTGGTACAGAGCCTTAAGATAGGGTTGTTACCCGGCAATCCCAGCTGGTGGCGAGACCGGGTCGGTCCGAACACAGAGCTTGAACGGCAAAATGAACCCATCGGCTTGTGCTTGCCTTCCAGAGAGCCTGTCTGAGGAGCCCAGGTATGCTTAAGCTTGCTCCCTCCATGCCGAAACTTCGTTTGACGCACAAGGGCATCTTAATTGCCGCCCTTCCGCTCATGTTCTGCGTGCTCTTTGTGGGCATTCTTACCTATCTATTGTCCCTGGCGGAGGCCGAGACTGACGAGGAGCACCGTCGCCGCTCACTTTTGGCTGCCAGCAACCAGACCATGGCCAATAACAACAACACATTTATAACCCTGGTCTTCTATGGTTTGGCGAGGGCTTCCTATGGACCGAAAATGGGTAGCCTGGAGAATCTGGAGAGACGATACAAGCAGTTGAGAAAGGAGAATTCGGAATGCGTGGCACGGATGCTTGAACTGTCAGCCGGTCACAGGGATGAGGAGAAGCTGACCAGAAGAATCTATTCCTTGTCCAAACAAGTCGGAGTGCTCTTTGATCAGGTCAAGTTCGTAGTTGAGGGAGGGCAGCCGTTCACGCGTTTGTTGGTAGCCAAACAAAAGAATCAAATGAGTGCACTGGTCAAGCAGCTGGCCAATGCAGAGGATGAGTTAATAAAAGTTGTAAGCTCCAGGCAGCTTCGGGATCCACAAGAGCGTTTCAAATACCATCGTTGGGTGACAGCCCTGCTCTACGGCGGTATTCTCGGCGCGCTGGGAATGTGCGTCCTGCTGGCTGTCTTGATTACGCGCGGCATCACCGGCCGACTGAGCACTGTACAGCAGAACGCCCTGCTTCTGGCGCAGCAAAAGCCGTTGATTCCCAGAATAAGGGGAGACGATGAGATTGCAGAGCTTGACAGTGTCTTCCATTCCATGGCTGAGGCGCTCGCGGAAGCGTCTCGCAAGGAGAGAGCCATCATTGAGAACGCACTTGATGTCATCTGCTCGCTCAGCCCGGAGCTTGCCTTCACTAAAGTAAACCCCGCCTCGGCAAGCGTCTGGGGTTATGCACCCGATGAGCTGATCGGCAGGCGCTTAAGTGATCTGATCCTGCCTGATGACATAGAAAGCACTGTAGCAAGCCTATCTCCAGGGCGTCTGCCTGCCTCCTTTGAGAGTCGTTTTCTCAGGAAAGACGGACAATCGGTCTGGATTCTCTGGTCGGCCCGATGGTCGGCAATTGAATCGACAATTTTCTGTGTTGCTCACAATATCGAGGCACGCAAGCAAGCAGAAGAGAGAATCAAAGCCAGCGAAGAGCGGATAAGAACAATCATGGAAAGGATGCCTGTTGCCCTCGTCGTGCTGGGTTCAGACAGTCTGATAACGTTTTGCAATCAGCGTATGACCGACCTGACAGGGGTTGCTTCGGCTGAGCTTCTCGGATGCTCCTTCGCTGCGCTCTTTCCGGAACATCATCCGCTCAATGAAAAGGCGTTCCTGGAGCTCATCAGGCAACGGACCAGAAACGATATCTTCGAGCTGGACCTGCAGATACAGCCCGCAAACCCTCGGCGCGTGCAACTTTCCTTGCGAACACTGGCAGGTCTTGAGGCAGAGCAATATCTCGCCGCCATTGTAGATGTGACGGAGAGGTACAAAGCCCAGAGGATGCGGCAAAATCTCATGGCCATGATCAGCCACGACATACGCACTCCTTTGAGCTCCATTCATGCGGTTCTCTCGCTTCTGCAGTGCGGAGTGCTCGGCAAGATGACAGACGACGGCAGGAGCAGGGTCGCTGGGGCAGAGCAGGAGAGCAAGAGGCTGATAAGACTCTTCAACGATCTCCTCCAGGTTGAAAGGCAAGAGAGTGAAAAGCTGACTATACAGCCAGAGCCAGTCAAAGTTGCGGAATTGATAAAGCGATCCCTGGGCGCCGTCAGGGCTGAAGCCGAGCGCAAGGAGATCTCGATAATCACTGCCCAACCGGAGGAGCAGGTTTTTGCCGATGCAGGCAGGATCGTCCAGGTGCTCGTCAATCTCCTTGCCAACGCCATAAAGTTCTCTGAGAAGCGCTCCAACATCAACGTTGCCACAGCCACCAACGGCTCCTGGCTCGAAATTGAGGTCCAGGATGAAGGCAGGGGCATACCGGCTGGATTGGAGGATGAGATCTTCAGCCCCTACAAACAGGCACATCCAGAAGACGCCAGCATCAAAGGGGGTGTCGGGCTGGGATTATCCATATGCAAATCGATAATCGAGTCCCACGGAGGCCGCATAGTGGCCCGCAACAATCGAGACGCAAGAGGATCCTGCTTCTCGTTTACCCTGCCCCTGGCTGTTGGGAGCTGGGACCAGGCCCGTTCAACGGTAGTAGCTCATAATGCTACGAGCTTGTAGCCGATTCCGTGCACTGTCTTGATCTGGGGAATCCCCTTGCCTCTACCGAGGTTTCTCCTCAATCGGTTGATGCAGGTATATACAGCATCAATCGACACTTCACTGCTGGATCCCCATACTCGTCCAATGAGGGCTTCCGTGGAAATAACCTGATCTTTATGGCGCATAAAAAACTCAAGAAGAGAAAACTCAATCGGTTTCAGGTGTATATGACGTCCGTCTACCGTCGCCTGGCGAGATCTGGTATCCAGCTTGAGCTTGCCTATCTCCATGGTTGTGCCTGCATAGGCCACCGGCCTGCGAAGGAGAGCCCGTAGCCTGGCTGCCAGCTCCTTAATCTCGAAAGGCTTGGTCAGATAATCATCGGCGCCAGAATCCAACCCCTCCTCCTTGTCATCTATTCTGTCCTTGCCTGTCAGCATCAAAACCGGTGTCCGGCCACCCGCTCCCCGGAACTCTCGCAAAAGCTCTACCCCGCTCATGCCAGGCAGATTCCAGTCAAGCACAATCGCATCGTACTCAAGCGCCAGGAGATACTCCAGCGCCTCCTGCCCATCGTTAACCACCTCAACGGCATGTTTCTCCTGCATCGCCAGCCATGCAGCTACCGTATCAGCCAGGGTCTTCTCATCTTCTACTACTAGTATCTTAGCCACTTGCGCTGGAACCTGACGCTTGCCTGACCGATTGCGGCCCACAAATCATCCCCTGACCTGATCCGCCAGACAGTTTATACCCCGGAACTCCAGAAACGAACTGGGTAGCCAAGCATCGGCTTGAGCAAGGGCTCGGTAAGGTTTCCTGCATACACTGGATGCGGAAAGCAACCTTGAGCTGATGCAGTCAGTGACCGCCGGAGGAAAGTTCGAGAAGGACGCATCTGTGCATTTCCACAGTGGACCTTGCATCCTTCCACCTTTTGTCGACTTTGACATCACCATAAACTGACCTCAAAGGGCCAGCCGGCACTGAGCCGAATCCAGAGTTCTCTGGCGTCGCGGCGGGCTGGTCAGGAAAGGCGGACTGGAGATGAAAAAGCGTGGCCCTGAAT
>CAYPBX010000041.1:6463-10648 GCA_964409075.1 uncultured Candidatus Obscuribacterales bacterium | reverse complement strand
CCTTCATTTTACTTGCTATTGCTTCCACCATTGCCGGACCTCTCTTATGACTGTGCCAGCGCCTTTATTTTTTCTGTGACATCAGTGTCCAGGTAATTGGGAAGATCAATGGCGTCGAAGGCGCAGGCTCCCACACAGACACCGCATCCTGAGCAGCGGTAAGGCTTGACGACAGCCAGAAGCTTGAAGCGCGACCAGGCAGGCGCCGGCACCATCTCTATTGCCTGGAACGGGCAGTCCTTGGAGCAGAGCGAGCAACCGGTGCACTTCTTCAGCACGACCTCGGCTGCTTCGACTGGCTTTGTAGTTACAAACCAGGGAATCAAGCAGAATAAAACTGTAAAGATTACAAAGCCGATCCAGAAACCGGAGGGCAAGCACCAGGACTGAGCCAAAATCCAATAAGGGAAGAGAAAGAACCAGTCTATCTCAAAACCGATGGGCTGCTGAGTGAGTGTTGCCATGTTGCCTGAGGTAATGGGATTGTAAGCCACCACTACAAGAAGAATGGCCATCAATATGTAGTTAATCACCGGCGGCGGCGTCACTACCGGCCGAGTCATCCTTATGTAGTGAACCCAGAGGGCAAAGAGCAAAGCGAAAGAGAACCCTATGTGAATGAACAAAAAGTTCGAAAGAGTCAAATTGGTGATCTCCTTGCCGTTTAAAAACCAGATCTTGAGCGGCTCTCCGATAAGTGGGATTGCCGCAAGAGAGGCTGCTGTCATGCGGGTCAAAACCAGAGATCGCTCGTCAAAAACAAGGTAATAGCCTGTCTGCCCGATGAAGAGCACCATATAAAGCAAGACCATGCCGCTGAGCCACTGCAGCCAGCGGTACTGCCTGTAGCGATCCGTAAACCAGACCCGGATCATATGCAGGAGTATGGTGACTACCATGGCATCCCCAGCATAGCGGTGCAAGCCGCGGATGACGACACCAAAAGGTATCTCATCGGTTATGTACCCAACGGAGGTCCAGGCGTTGATTAGACGTGGTGATGCATAAGCGTTATCGATAGTCGGGATGTAATAGGCAAAGAGAAGCAATCCCGATAGAAAGAGCACCCAGAGGAAAAACTGCGGCAGGGCACCATGATAATACAAAGGGTTGTACTTGCTGGTGGTTACCTTGTTGGTAAGATCCTCCAGCCATACTGCCGCTTTCGTTAATGGTTCCGTATACAACACCTGCCCTCTGGGAAAATCCTATTTCTTAACCGGCAAAACTGTCTTCTCTTCTGATTCCAGGCGCCCGATGAGGTTGATGGCTACTGCCGCCACAATCATCACCACACCCAAAATCAGGGAGTATACATAGTAAGGAAAGCTCGGATTATCGGGGCTTACCCTGTCAACCGTGTCGGTGGCCAGCTGACGCAGGTCGGCGACACGTTCGACAAGCTCGCCCATACCCAGCCACTTGAGCATCTCAACTGAGAAGCCGGGTATGTTGCCAGAATCGTTAAAGAGCCCCAGCTCCGCCAGAGGCATGAGCACAATCGCCCCCAGACAGACAAAGGCGAGGATCCAGACGACAGCTCCCCTAATCATCCTCATCCACCTCCTTCCTGTTTCTGGAAGTAGAGCGCCTGGACAGCCAGAAATGGATCCTCTCAAAAAGCTCTATGCGCTTCGTAAGCGAGCCTTTCCCCTTCTCCTCGAAGTAAATCCAGTAGCCCTGCAGGCCGAGCAACCCCAGGGTGAGGAGCACTGAGCCAAACAGAAAAGCCAGACTTGCCAGGCCAGGATTGTGGCCCACGCCTCGGATACCGGCAAACACCCAGGAAAGCGCAATCACCGAGGCGGCAAAAACCGCCCAGCGAACCGGCCCCTTGATCTTGTCTTTAATCGCTCCCTCGGCTCCTGCGTCGCCTCGTCCGCTCTTACCACGCTCCGCTTCGGGTTCCTGGGCCGGAACCCTCCGCCTCGCTCCATTGGCACAATTCTCCTTAATCGCTCCCTCGGCTCCTGCGTCGCCTCGTCCGCTCTTACCACGCTCCGCTTCGGGTTCCTGGGCCGGAACCCTCCGCCTCGCTCCATTGGCACAATTCTCCTTAATCGCTCCCTCCTGCATCATCAATCCCTCACCTTGCAGCTGGCTGGAGCCTTCGGCTGAGCAGGCGGTATCTTAGCGGCCTGCCCTGCTGTAGTCCGGCACCAGATTGCAGTCCAAATACACATAGCCGTCACCAGCGGCGCTGCCACCATCCAGGGCCAGTCCAATGCCGGGACCGGCAGCGGATACTTGTCCACCAACCCCGGTGTCATGCGGTCGACAAAGGTAACATAGTCGAAGCACCAGCGGTTGCTGATCAGATAATCAATCATGCCCTGGTACTTGAGGTCGGGCAGGCTGAGAATACCCACCAGATCCGGATGTTCGTCCAGGAAGTTGATCGGCTGCCCGACAGCCTTTACCAGATCTACTTCCCTGTCCGGCGCCACCTGCGATGTGTACGCCCAGGCAGCATAAGGATCCTTCTGGAAGGTCGGAATCGCCTTAAACAGCCAGTCGAGAGGCGTTGCCTGCGCGCACAGGTCCTTGAATTTGAGGAGCGTCTCCCTGCCCGCAACAGCAGCACCCTGGGCCAGGATTATCGGATAATCCCAGTAGCTCAACCCTTCTTGATTAGCTCTGACCAAATCCTCGCCGTGAGCAGCATGATTGCCCATAAACGGTCTGAAGATCCAATACGTCCATGCCTGCAGAAGCGGCGAGAGGAACATCTCAGTTCTGGCCATGAAGTAATACCAGATGGCCAAAACGGTCTGGCTACCGGCAATCACAGCCATGACCATGGAGGCGAGCACGCTTTTGGAACGCTGCTTCAGGTCCGCATACTTCCAGATCAAGACAAGCTGCCAGACAATGCCGACATCCACCATGAGCCAGAGAAAATCCCGCCAGTAAGGCGGATCGTTGTGAATATTGGCGATGTTGAAAATAATCAGGAATGAGAAAACGACCCAGGTGACAAGACCCATGATGCTCGTCACCAAGACAAGCGGGCGTTTCCATATGCCCTTCTCCGGGCCGGTTATCCAAACATCAATAAAGGGAACCAGAATCACAGTAAGCGGTATCAGCATCGTAATCTCTGTCGCCACCACGGGCTCCAGATACTTGTACATCTGATAGAGCCCCAGGAAGTACCAGTCAGAGAGGATCGGCAGCGGGGTCACATCCGGATTCGAGCGCGAGCCGATTGCCGCCGGCAGAAAGATTGAAATTGCCACCAGCATTAAAAGAATAATGACGCGCTTGGTCCAGTTGAGCGAAATGCGTTTGAAACCTGTCTTGTAAAAATAGAGCTCCACAAAAATGAGCGGCACCAGCGAGAAAGCCAGGTGGATGGAGAAGAAACGCGTGATAGTGTTCTGCGTGATTGCACCGCCTGCTCCCAGGAGAAACTCAGCCGTGTTCCAACCGAGATGCAGCGACTTGACAAGCGGCTGGTAGAAGTCGCCCATGAAGGGAAACTGATCCATGTAGGTTGGGAAGGTAGCAAACACCTTGGTCGCCCAGAAGGCCCGCTGGTTCCAGATGAGCAAATAACCGGTCAGTCCGGAGTACATGGCAAGCAGGAGCGTCACAAGCGCAATGGCAATATTGAGCTCCTTGCCGGGCTTGTAGTCAGCCAGGATGAACATGCGGTAGAGGCGCATGGTAGCGGCAATGATCATTGCATCCGCACCGTACTTGTGAATGCCCCGAATCAACAGTCCGAAAGGGATGGATTCCGTTATATGGTGAATGGAGTCGAATGCACCAGCTTTGGTAGGGACATACCACATGATAAGCAGCACGCCCGATGCCATAACCAGGAACCAGACAAGATAAAAGATTGAGCCCAGGCAGTAGTACGGATTGGTCTGGGCTTCGCGGCTGTGGTGCTCATCAAAGATATCAATATTGCTGAAGCGCGTCTTCAGCCAGTCATTAGCCTTGACCAGTGAGGCTGCCAGCCCCGAGCCCGTGCTACTAGGCAATTCCTCCAGCCTCCAGTGACACTATTTTGTAAGTATCCCCTTCTTTCTTGATGGTAAAGCTCCGCGGTGGCCTGGGAGCCGGACCGCTAACTACTTTGCCACCGGCAGCAATATCGTAGACGCTCAGGTGGCATGGACAGGCGAAGACCGGACCGCTCGGGCGAAAATTGTAACCCTTCTCCGTCTCGGCCGG
>CAYPBX010000041.1:0-6453 GCA_964409075.1 uncultured Candidatus Obscuribacterales bacterium | reverse complement strand
ATATCATAGACCGAGAGGTGGCAGGGGCAGGCGAATACCGGTCCCTGCGGTTTGAAGTTGTAGCCCTTGGCGCACTCATTTGGATCTTTGACGAAGTTGAACACACAGCCCAGGTGCGGGCAGATGCGGCTGTAGGCGACAATCTCGTTGGTCGGCAATTTTACAATGAAGCCGGGAATCTTCCTGACCTCCTCTTTCTCCGGGTTGTACTCCTGGTACTTCTGCTCGAACATAAAGGGCAGGCAGGTCCAGGCCTCGGGAAAGTCGGAGTCCTTGAACTCAACTGGCGTTTTAGCTGCCGGCTGGTCTGACTCCTGCAGGAGGTTGAGCGGCCTTATCGTCGGCCTCAAAAACCTGAGCATCGGAGATGCTAGTAGACCGAAGGTAAAAGCCAGAGGTATTGCAGCTACCGTCTTCAAGACTACTCTGCGAGATGTTCCCTCTGTCATGTTCGTTGCGTCCTGGTGTTCAACTGCGGCTTACACCCCCGATTTTACTAAGATTCCTGAGATCCTGTCCCGGCAAGCGTCGGCGTGTTGCTGGAATGAAAGTGCCTGACGTACTGCACGAGCCTCCAGATGTAGTCATCATCAAACTTTACATTCTTGCTCCGGTCCTCCTTGCCGAGAAAGTCCGGCATGCCTTCCCATTTTATGCCGTGAGCAATGTGATCCCAGAGGACCTCGTCGGTACGCTCGTAAAAGCGGTCGAACTGATGGAAGTTGGCAGGCAGGGGGACAAAGTTGCGTGTCTTGTTCAAGGGTCCATCGCCGTATCCGCGCGTACCGTGACAGACAGCGCAGTTGGAGCCGAAAACAGGATCGATCGCCTCAATCTCAGCGGCAGCCAAATATGGCGAACTCAGGTTGCGCACATAAAAAACAAGGTCCCAGATCTGCTTGCGGCTGAGGTCATCCTTCATTGCCCGATGAGCAACCCCCTCCCTGCCGTAAGCGATGAACATGTACTGCTCCTTAGGCTCGATGCGTCGGGCATTGCTCAAATCAGTGAGGTCCAATTGACAGCGGTAGGCGACGCCACGGCCATTTACAGCATGGCAAACGGAACAGTTCTTGCTTTCCCAGACGAGCTTTCCGTCGGGAATCGACGGATTGTCGTTGGGATAGACAACAACGCGAGCCTCCGTCACCTGCCTGCCTACAAGCCCGGTATCCTGCCCTTTGACCTGAACATCCTGGGTGCAGGCACTGAGAAGGAGAAGAGCCGGCACCAATACAGCTGCCAAGATATGCATAAGCTTCTTTGTTGCCATTGGACTATCTTGTTTGCCCATCAGGTATCAGTAACCGAAAAAAGGAATCCAGGAGATTGCTGCCCAAATTAAAATCAGCACGAATGCAACCACAAGAGCCCAGGGCGGAGGGCCCTCGCCTATGCGGTACTCAGCCACCTCCTCGTAGTGCTCAACGGGGGCCGGCGTGCCTTCACCGATTACGCTTTCCTTCTCCTCTGCCATTTACAACATCTCTCCTAGCTGTCGACCCTGCCGGCGCGCGCAGCCGGAACATGCTCCCGGGCTGCGTGCGCTCTGCTGCTCTCCACCTCATCGTCCATCATCTCGAACTTGCTGCCCTCTATATCATCGAACTCCCCGTTTTGATACGCCCACCACATGGCAACTGCAGCTGCTACAAAAAAAACAGCGCAAACTCCGAAAGCCACCCAGAGACCTGGCGAGAAGCCGACCTGATTCAATATGCAATTCGGGCACATGACTCACTCTCCTCCTGAAGGTGGCTCCCACTGCTGCTCGGAAAGATTGGGCAGCTTGATCTGCCCTACCTTGTTGAGCTGATCGACGCTGTCGACCGTATCCTCCTGGGCCCGATCCCTGGACAAAGTCTTTACATATGCCACCAGATACCAGCGCTGCTCCTCGGTGAGGATCTCACCGAAGCGCGGCATGCGTGTTCCTGGCACCCCCTCGGTGATGCGGTAGAACCAGAAATCATCTTTATACTGCTGGTAGAACGGCCGCGTGAAGTTAGCCGGCTTCTTCTCCAGCGAGATTGCATTTGGTCCGTTGCCCAGCCCCTCAAGCCCGTGACAGGCAGCGCAGTTTTGCGTGTAGATGCCGCGTCCGGCGTTGCCTGCCGCATCTGCTTCGGTATCAACTGTCTTGCGAGCCAGGATCGGCTCGTACTCCTCCGGTGCCTCCACATACTCAAGGACCGTTCTTTCGTTACCCAAAGTTTGAATATAAGCAACAAGATCGTTCATATCCCGGTCGGACAGATAGCTGAAACTGGGCATGATTGAGCCTGGCTTGAGGGCACGCGGATTGATCAGGTGCGCCCTCTGCCACTGGGAGGGAAACTTGCCGCCTTCGTTGGTGAGATCTGGACCGGTTCGGGCAGTGCCTAGCTGGTGAGGCGTCTCCCAGACATAATCACCGGCTTTGACCAGCGGGCCGTAGCCCCTGTCCTGCAGGCGGGTAAACTGAGTATGGCAGTAAAAGCAGCCCTCGCGCACATAGATGCGGCGCCCGCGCGCCGGATCTACATTGTCTGTCTTGATGTATTGGTTACCACGGCCGGATGCCTTGGGGTTGAAGAGCACCATCGGCAGAAACACAGTAGCAGTGACGATGGTGAAGAAGGTGATGAGCACACCAGTTGCGCCCAGACGGTAGCCGTTCATCAGGCCTCAACCTCCCGGGCTTTCACTTCAGCCGGTGCCGGCTCCCCGGCCGGACGCACGTACAGGGTCTTGTAAACGTTGTAGGCGAAAATCAGCTGCCCGAGAAGGATCATCACGCCGCTGAAAGCCCTTATCGCCCAGTACGGACGTATGAAAAGGCCCCACTGATCCACCGGTATCCCCATATGCCAGCCGGCGGACTGCACCAGCCCCGCGATCGTTAGCGAGGACAGCATGAGCACGAACCCGAGCGTCTTCAGCCAGTAATGGAGCCTGATCATCCCTGTCGAGTACCACTGCCTGCCGGTCAGGCGTGGAAGCCCGTAATAAATGGCTGCCGTCAAAATAAATGAGAAGGTTCCCAGGAGAGCAAGATGAGCATGACCTACCACCCACTGCCCAAAATGCAGATACCAGTTAACCCAGCGTGTTGCCTGGAAAGGCCCCTGCAGACAGGTCATCAGGTAAAAGATGCAGGAGGTGACCGTAAAGCGCATAGGCAGGTCGGTCACCATCATCTGCCACTTGCCTTTCATCGTCATAAAAAAATTAGTCAGAACGGTCAACACCGGCACGAGCAGGAAGATCGAGGAGATGACGGCGATAGCTTTGAGCCACTCCGGCACTGGCGACTGCAGGATATGGTGCGTGCCTGTCGGCGCATAGAAAAGGGCGATTCCCCAGAATCCAAGCATCGACAGCCCGTGACTGTAGAGCGGGTTACCGGACAGGCGCGGCAGAAGGTAGTACATCATGCCTACACCAACCGTGGTGAACCACATGCCCAGGATATTGTGTCCGTAAAACCAGCCAACTATGGCATCGTTCAGCCCGGGCAACATTACAAAGGTTCTCTGCCCGATTATGTACACGAGCGGGAACCAGAAGAGAGCCCCCATGAAGTACCACAAAGAGACATAGAGCTTCTTCACCTTACGATTTGCAACTGTCATGAAAAGGTTGAAAGCTACCAGAAAGAGGGCTACCACGACGAGAGCATCCAACACCGCCCCCAGCTCCGCATACTCACGCCCTTCGGTGTAGCCATTCAATAACGTACAGAAAGCCCCGACCATGACAAGGTTCCAGGCCCACATGGTCAAGTTGCCGAGCTTTTCGCTCCACAAAGGTGTCTTGGTCAAAGTCGGGACCATGTAAAACATGGCGCCTACATATCCCATAGACAGCCAGCCGATAGCCACCGCATTGACATGAAACATGCGCAGGTGCGGCATGGAAAGCTGCGGAACGTTACGGACAAGATCTGGCAGCGAGAACTCCGTGCCAGCAAAAAGTCCGGCTCCCATACCCAGGAGCGACCACCAGAGAGCTGAGAGCAGGAAGTTGCGGCTGGCGCTACCTTCCCTTGCGCTCAACAGTTGCTCAATCAACATCAAACTCTCCGAGCAGGACTGGTTTTTAAAGAGCAAAACCAGATTGTAGGCTACTTACAACCTGTCAACAGTACAATCACCAGTTCCTGAAAGGATAATTTTCAAACCCGGGCGTTAACGCCGGGGTCTCCTGCTGGCGATCAGCCGTGGTCCGGCATCTCGAACATATCGCCAGCCCCACCGCTGCCTGCACTCCTGGGCTCATCGACATCCAGATTGAGCCCGTTGAAGCGGTTCATCGCTACCTCAACTCCATCGCCAAGCCAGCAGAGAGTTGCCTGACATGATAGCGCAACGACCCTGCCAAATAGCTCTGCCTGCTCCGGTGGCACAGCGGAGAGCACATAACCAGCACGCCTGTCGCCGCCGGGATCCGGACCAACGCCAATCTTCAGGCGATCAAACTCCTGCCTGCCACCCAGATGCTCGATAATCGAATCAACCCCATGCTGCCCACCGGCACCACCAGCCTTTTGCAGCCTGATCCTGCCAAGAGGAAGCGAAACATCATCGTGAATGACCAGCAGATCGCAAAGCTCAATCCTGTACCACCTCAGTGTCTCGGCCACGCTGCGCCCGGACAGATTCATGTAGGTAATCGGCTTGGCAAGGAGAACGTCACGCCCGACGAGTTGTACTCTGCAAACCTGGCAGTGTAGCTTTCTGTTGACACCGGGCTGCGCACCAGCGGTAGTGGCCAGCCGCTCTATCACCTCAAAGCCGGCATTATGACGGCTTTGCTCATACTCAGGACCGGGATTCCCCAGCCCGACAATCAGCTTGACCATCTAAGCGCCTCTTTCAGCCTGAAGGCAATTTCAACAGTTAAGCGGCAGTTCAACATTGGCACTATTTTAGAAAATCTTTGGCTCCAGTAAGTAAACAATAGAAGAATCCGCCCAGGCACGATAAGATACTCGCCAGGCAGCTGATTTATGGACCGAGCAAATGTCGCAGACCTTAAGGCGCTGTCTTCCAGTCGGGCAGGCAAGAGGAGCCGATGTCACTGATGAGAGAGAGTAGCTTTCCCTACCTTCCGCATACCGACGCCGACAGGCAGGCAATGCTAGCCGAGATAGGTGTAAGAAGCTTTGAGGAGCTCATCGAGCACATACCTGAAAGCCTTAGAGTGGATATGCTCGACCTGCCCACCGGACTGAGCGAACCTGAGCTGGTCGAAAAGATCACGTCCCTGGCGGCCAGGAACAAACCGGCTTCCAGCCAAGCTGCCTTTTTGGGCGGCGGCAGCTGGCGGCGTTTCGTTCCCGCGGCAGTGCCATATTTAGTATCACGCTCGGAGTTTGCCACCGCCTACACGCCATACCAGCCGGAAGTCAGCCAGGGCAGCCTGCAAGCAATTTATGAGTTTCAAACGGCAGTCTGCCTGCTAACGGGCATGGAGGTGGCCAACGCATCCATGTACGACGGCGCCACAGCTTGCGCGGAAGCAGCTTTGATGGCCGCCCGGATCACCGGGCGCAACCGCATTGTAATTAGCGATGCCGTCAACCCGGAATACCGGCTGGTGACCCGCACGTATACAGACGCCTGCGCTCTGGAGGTTACTGAGGCTTCAAGCTTGCGTGGCAGGACGTTGGCAAGCGACCTGCAAGCAGATGAGAGGACAGCCGCCATTATTGTCCAGCAGCCAAACTACTTTGGCTGCCTGGAGCCGCTGGGAGATCTGATCGCCCAGGCTAAGAGGCGAGGCGCGATTGCCATTGTAGTTACTGAGCCTGTAAGTCTGGCCCTCCTGAAGAGCCCGGGCGAATTCGCTGCTGATATTGTCGTAGGCGACGCGCAGCCGTGCGGCAATTTCCTCTCCTTCGGCGGTCCCTCAGCCGGCTACATGGCCACTTTGAAGAAGCATGTCCGCCAGCTGCCCGGGCGCCTCGCCGGCATGACCGTTGATAGGAACGGCAAGCCTGCCTTCACGCTCACCTTGCAAACCCGGGAGCAGCACATAAGAAGAGCTAGAGCCACATCGAACATCTGCACCAATCAAGCTCTCAATGCGCTCGCCATGCTCGTCTACCTTTGCCTCATGGGACCCAAGGGCTTACGAAAAGTAGCTGAGGTGAGCGTCAGGCGCGCGCACTACCTGGCAGAGAAGCTTTGCAGCATCCCTGGAGTAAGGCTAGCCTTGCCGGCTCCCTTCTTCAACGAATTTTTGATTGAGAGCATTCATCCTGCCGATCGGCTGCTGGAGAAGCTTGCCGAGAAGGATATTCTCGGGGGCATCGCTATGGGTAGATTTTATAAGGATATGCCCAGGCACATACTGGTGGCTGTAACCGAGATGAACACTCCCGAGCAACTGGATCTTTACGCAAAGTCCCTGGCGGAGATCCTGAGCACTGGAAAGGGCCTGTCTCTTATACACATCTGACGCTGCCGA
>CAYPBX010000040.1:0-10666 GCA_964409075.1 uncultured Candidatus Obscuribacterales bacterium | reverse complement strand
ACTCCCAAATGAAAAAGCTGGAAACCCAGGCTGAGCGGGAAGCAATTTTCAAGGCAGTCCGGCTCGGCAACCTGGATGCGCGGCAGAACATTTTCTTGAGCTACGCGGGCATCCTCCCAGTTTTCCTGCCTGACGGCACCAGAGTCGCCGTCCTGCCGGACTTGCATGCTCCGGCCCACCATCGTTTGATCATGTGGGCTGTCTTGCGCTTCTTGAAGGACTACCAGCCGCACATCGTTGTTCTGATCGGTGATGTGGCCGACATGTTTGCTCTCTCTCGCTGGCCGAAGCCGCCGCGGGCGGTCTTGAACAGCCAGTATGAGCTGGAGGAGACCCGACGCCTGGTCGACTCGATTCAGCGAGCATCCGGCGCGATGCACATCTTCTGGGTTATGGGCAACCACGAGGACCGCATCCGCCGCTTCCTCAATGATGTGCCAGGGATTGCCGACGTGCTTGACTACACGACTCGTGAGCCGATCCTGAGCTTCCATGGTCTTATGGGGTACAAACCCGGCGAGCCGGTGACCTTCTTGTACGACCAGTCCGAAGCCTCGGGCTATGGTGGCGGTATCCGTGTCAACGATGACATGACCTTCCACCACGGCTTCATCGTGCGCAGCAACCCCGGTGCCAGCCCTCGTGCTGATGCCGACAGGTCGGGCTTGAGCACTACTCACGGTCACACCCACCGACTGGGAATGGGCGTGCGGCAGACCACTGCCGATGATCTGCGCTTCTACGAGCTGGGCATGCTGGTTGACCCGTCCCATGCGTACATGGCTTATGCCAATCTGCTTAACAACTGGCACCCCGGTCTGGGTGTGGGTCTGGTGCATGGTGGCAAAGTCCACCTGCAGCCGATCCCAATTCGGCCAGTGGTCCAGGACGGCCTGCCCAAGTTTGTGTTCACCTTCGACGGCAAGGTGTATACGCAGTCAGACCGTTAGCAATTTTGAGAGTGAATCCGGACAGCTGTCCGGGTTGTCCCGGAGCTAACCTAAGGAGTGCCACATGAGCAGCAAGACTGCCAAGGTAAAGGGCGTGGCCGAGCACCAGCTGGTGAGGAGCCCGCATCCCTGGCCACCGCAGAGTGTTCTTGAGCCGGGGCTGCACCACCTCTGGGAGCGAACTGTGGTGTTCGACTTCCACGAGGTGTGCGTCGACTGGTTCAGCAAGTTCGCGAACTTCGTCAACCAGACCTGCCCTGGTGCCAATATTGATTCGGCAAAACACCGTTACTATGTTGCTGGCTACGATCCCAACATCGAGATGACTCCCGATCAGTATCGGGATGCTTTCTTCCAGTTCGCCAGGTTGGCACGAGGCGGGTATGGCGATCTGGAGCCGGTTCCTGGCATCAAGGACGCCATGGAGCGCATCGTCAAGGCCGGCATCGAGATTGAGATCTGGACCTGGACGCCAGGGGCGGCCGACACCTGGAAGGGCTTCAACGCATTCAGCACCGGCATCGCCCAGCAAGTGACAGCAACTCTGATCAACAAGCTTGGGCTTCCGCTCGATCCTACGCGTCAACTCCGCTTCATGCACCCTGGTGCCAAGAAGTGGGAGATGGCCGAGGAGCACATCCCTCTCATCGTAGAGGACAACCCTGAAACCGCAGTTGGTGTCGGAACCACGCTGGCGCATGCCGCGATTCTGGTGCCGACCAGCTATAACGCGGGCGTGGTTGCTCCCAACGTCTTGAGGCTTGACGACCGCAAAGAGCTGGCTCCTGTCGTAATCGACTTCTTCAAGAAGCTCGATGAGGCAGGCGTAGTGCTCTAACAGCTTCCAGGAGAGTTTGCAAATGAGCAAATCAACTTCATTCAAGCAGGTGGTCGTTAAGGAGGACCCGAAGACGTCGCTTTACGAGGCAGGGATCTTCGATCTCGGACTCACCAGCGGCGCTCGGATTGTCGCTCTCGGCCACCTGTTCTATCCGGATCACGACCGCTCGATGGTAGCGCAGGTTCTCAAGTACATCGGCAGCGCGAAACCGAAATTGGTGCTGCTGCTGGGAGGCATTCTCAATGAGGAGGCCTTCAAGAGCCTGACGGATTCGACCACCAACTACCTGCACTGTTACCCGGATCAGCCGGAGGTCGGTAAGGCACGCGATGCCCGTACCTTCGAGAAGCAGGTTCTCACCCTGGGGAAGGCCTGTGGCCGCTTCATCAGGGAGTTTGCCCGGGCCGGTGACTCTAAGGTCATCTATATTCCCTCGGCAACCCACCTGTCGATGCCCAACGAGGTCCGCCTCATGGAGTTCATCGGCAGGAAGAAGGCGGCTCTGGACAGTTGGTCCGCCAACCATCCGGACGCTTCCGATCTGCCGTCGGACCCGACCGTCGAGCTGTCCGAGGAGCTGTCTGTGATTCTCGATCTCAATGGAGAGCCGAGCGTGGACGTGCTTCCTTACGGTGCTGCCGTGCGGGTTAACCGGCACACGCTCTTCATGATCGGCGACTTCCGCCGCCGGCACCCGGGTGATGCCTCCAGGGTCGAGTGGGAGCAGCGGCTGCACAACATCGTGCGTTCCTTCGACGGCAAGGTCGCCTCCAACTGGATGACCAGCTCGGACCATACGCTGCCCGGGCTCAATCAGCACTTCTGGGAGTTCCATGAGGTCGGCCATCTCTGGGACCAGAATCGGATGGGTCACCTGCGTGATTACGATAGGCGGGCGCCTGGCTTCTGGACCGGAACGGTAATCGGGGACAAGCTCTTCGGCCATTCGGTTCCGATTCTGCGTGGCCGGGACGGGCGGCGTTCCTTCGTGATCGATGGCGTTTCCTTCACCGAGGATGCGCCTGGCTGTCTGCCCAACGGCAGCCAGCTGACGCTCGATCCGCGTAAGTCAGCAGCTCCTCCGCACTGCGAGATGAAACACTCCGACAGCAAGCAGGATGACGCTGCGGTGCAGGAGAAGAGGGTTGGGAAAGCCACGGAGACGAAGGCGCCGGCCACGGAGAAGAAGCCCAAGGCCAACAAGAAGAAGGCGCCGGCCAAGCGTTCGTCCGGGCGCAAGAACCCCTCCTGAGGCAACGCGCAGCTCGCATTTGCCATGTGAGCTTTAGAGAGCGGGTGTTTAGAGCAGCCGGTGCATATCCTTGCTGTGGACTACGCCTGTAGTTCCGGCAGCGCTCTGTGCACCGGCTGCTATTTGCAGCGAAAGCCTGGCCGGTCCAGGCTTTCATCTTGTAGCTCATGATCTTATAGTATATAGTACTAAGGATTTCGAGTAAGGATTTGGCCAATACAGGTTATGAAACAGCCCACCAATCAGGTTTTTGCCAGGACTCCAGGAAGGAGTATCGGGTTTTTGATTGCTGGAAACGGTCACCCGATGAGAGTACCTGTATTGGCCGAATACTTTCGATTTAAATCAATGCTCACTGAGCGCCTCTGCAATTACTGAAGTACTTCGGAATTCGTTCCGCCAAAGGCGCGGTCGATGAGACGCTCTCGCCGCACTGCGCCAGAGGACCGCGGGCGGGATCTTGTCTCGCCCGCAGTCCTTCCGAAGGCAATCCGGTGCCAAGGAATTGCCTACTCAGTTGCGAATTTGTCTTTTCGGGCCCTACTCTTCCCTACCGAGAAGCTCGAGGTATCGCCCGATTGCCTCAATACCGTTGAAGAAATTAGGCAGGTGGAACTTCTCGTTGGGCGCGTGGATGTTGTCGTCAGGCAAGCCGAAGCCAGCCAGAACTACCGGCAGTCCGAGGGAGTTGCTGAAGATTTCTGCAATCGGAATCGAGGCGCCTGAGCGCACGAAGACAGTTTTGCGCCCGAACACCTCGGTCATGGCAGCGGCTGCCTCATGGACAAAGCGGTTGTTGGTATCGGTCAGCACCGGTGCCCCGGTGTGGAGGACGCGGACTTCAGTGTTGTATCCTGCCGGAGTCAGCCTTTGCACGTGGGCCTGGAACGCGTTGGCAACAGCATCAGGGTCCATATCGGGAACAAGACGCATGCTGACCTTGGCAGTCGCCTTTGCTGGAATTACTGTCTTGGCGCCCTCCTCCATGTAACCACCGACGATACCGTGGATATCCAGCGTCGGTCTTGCCCAGAGGCGATTGAGGATGGGGATGCGCCTGTCGCCGACCAGCGCTTGAGCGCCCACTTCGTGCTCCCGGAATTTCTCGGCATCGAAGGCCAGGGAGCGCCAGGCGGTAAGCTCAGCGCGGGACGGCCTGCTGACCCGAGAGTAGAATCCCGGGATTGTAATTCGCTCATTGCGTGTCTTTAACCCTGCCAGGATGTGGGTGAGGACGTGAAAGGCATTTGGTGCTGCACCGCCGTACAAGCCTGAATGCAGATCCTGGCGGGCTCCGCGGCATTCGATCTCTGCGTAAACCAATCCGCGCAGGCCGGTTGTGATCGTCGGCAATCCTTCGGCAAACATCTCCGTGTCACAGATGAGGACTGCATCAACCCCCAGCGCGGAGGCGTGCTCGCGTACATAGGAGGCGATGTGCTCACCGCCGCTCTCCTCCTCGCCTTCAATGAGGAACTTGATGTTGATCGGCAGCTTGCCGGTCTCCTCCAAGTGCCCCTCAACTGCCTTCAGGAGCAGATACACCTGTCCCTTGTCGTCAGCGGCGCCGCGCGCATAGATGTTATTGTTGCGCACCGTGGGCGTGAAAGGAGGGGAGATCCATTCATTGAGCGGATCGGGAGGCTGTACGTCGTAATGCCCGTAGATGAGCAGAGTAGGCTTGCCTGGTGCTTCTAGCCATTCAGCAGAGACGAGCGGGTGCTGACCCGTGTTGCCATCAATCAAGCACGCCTTGTGCATGTCCATTCTTTCAAGCTCGTCTCTCACGAAGTTAGCTGCCTGATAGATAGGCATTGCTGCGTCAGGATCGCGAAAGGTGCTTATGCTGGGAATCGAGAGAAATTTTGTCAATCCAGCCAGAAATGCTTCTCGGTTTGCACTGTAATAGGAGGAGGCTGGCATTGCTGAATCTCCTTCCTCAGGTGCGATGGTTGTGAGCCTGCCTGGCTACAAAGCCCGTCAGTTAAGGACCTCGATGTGCTTAGAGGACCAGCAACCGCTGTTGGTTTCTTCTACAGCAATAGGTGAATCAGGCAGGATGCCACTGTCATCACCAGCGATGCCCCTGCTGCCGGCCAGAAACCATCGACCCGCAGCACCTCCGGCATGAGCTTTCCGGCCAGGAGAAAACCAAGCGCGTTGCTGGCAAGCCCTACGAGCCCGAAGGTCAACCAGTTGAGCAGGATCGCACCACCAATGGTGACAAGCGCAAACACGTACCACAGTGCCGAGTTGATCAGCCCGAGGACAATCAAAGCGAGGAGCCCCCGGAGAAATCCGCCGCGCCTCACCGCAACCCTGCCACCGGTGCAGGCCGGTACCACGATAAGTAGGGCCAGCACCATGAGGGTGATCCTGATCAGGAAGTCGATCATGTGTCCTATCCTTTGTTTCTTGTCTGGCTTTTGCGAAATAATTAAGACGTTGTTCCGCTGGAGCCAGCCGTGGACTAGTATTTCGTTTCGTCTATGACGCATCACGTGTAGTGGCTGGGGCATGTCCCAGCCTGGGCGGCGCCATGAAGCGCCCTACGTATCGTAATTTGGCAATGCTGGACTAGAAGGGCGGAAGCAGGAGCGTGCGGAGCCAGGCGAGAGTAAGCAGTGCTGCTAAGACGAGGAGAGCCCTCAACAGGAACTGGATCATGCCCTTCACCTCCTTTCGTCAGCGCTTCTCTGTCGGTAGTCGATCGCTATCTGCTGTGGGGAAGTTGCGAGCCTCTGCTTGGCCCTGGAGTCAATCCTGGTTAACCGGGTGGAAACACTGCCGGGACGAGAGAGTCAAAGGCGCCTTTCAGCCCCTTCTTGTGTGCTTGGCTCGGTCTCCTGTTGGCGTAGAGCACCAGCCCACAGACCTGCATGACCTGGAGGATATGCTCCAGATGCGGGTGATTGTCGCCAATCTCCAGGCGCACCTCATAAAGCGTGCGCGACTCGATGCGGTAGAGTGCGCGCACGATCTGTTCGATGCGCTTGTAATGAGCAGGCAGGTCCTCTCCGGACTCGATACTCTTCCAGACCTTCTCAAACTCTGCACGCGCCTGCTGGCGGGCAGTGAGCGCCGGCGGGTTGAGCAACTCCTTTGCGGCGCGGCGAGCGCGCCGGTGGAGGATTAACGCATAGATTACACCGGCGATGCCGCCTACAAGCCATAAAGCTGTAATCCAGACATGCCAGCCGTGCACGGCAGCAAGCGGGCCGTCCTGGATATCGGGCCTGCCGTCCCAGGTGCGCGAGGTGTAGAGGTCGACCTCCGGTAGATCGATGACCTTGGTTTCGCGATTTTCGCCGACCCGGAAGGCGAGATTGCCACGCAGCCCAAGCTTGTGGGTCACCTGAAAGGACTGAAGCACCAGCTTGATACTGAAGTGGCGGCTGCCATCTTTGTAGTCTCGGATGTAGATCTCCGGCTGCCGGGCAATCTCAAAGTCGCCTGCAAAAGCCAGGCTATCCTGATCGACAATAGTGCCGGGCTGCTGCTTGATGAAGATAGTCAAGGGCACCAGGTCGCCCACACGCCAGGCAAAATCTGGCTCCACCTGCGCAACTATCTGCGGCTCCGGGCCCACTGTTGCCGGAAAGTCCGGCCAGCGGATGCGTTGCGGCCAATAGAGGACCGCAACACCGGCGCAGGTAAAAGCGATGATGCCAATCATGAGGTTGAATCTTTTCATCTCAAAGCACCTTTAATTTATGGGCTTTTTCAAGCCTGGCGGGCTCCCCTGCCTGTGACTTCATGCTGTGAGAGATCCTTAAATTCCCACGGCACTATGTACGCCAGGACCAGACAGAAGACAGCGAGAAACAACGGGTAGAGAAAGATCTCTTCCCGGCCGGGGATGTATTTCACGTCGACCTGGGAGATCAGCGAGCCAAGCTTGAGATCCGAGGGTTGCGTCAGGCGAACATAACGACCGCCGACGCTGTTGGCGAAGTAACGGAGCAGATTTTCATCCAGCGCGGTCAAGGCCCGCTGCCCATCGACCTCGAACCATTCCTTCCTGTAATTGTTATAGCTATAGCGATCCTGCTCCGAGAGCTGGCTGATCGGAATAGCCATGGGCGTGTGGTTGCCCAGTCCAGCTACGATGACCTCAATTCCCCTCTTCTGGCATTGCTTGGCGACCCAGGCGAGAGCGGCAGCTCCGTCATCATTGCCTCCGTCGGAGAAGAGGACGATCAGGCGCTCGTGGTCGGGGCTGGAGTCGAGATCGAAGAGCTCGAAGGCCAGATAGAAGGCTTTGGTTAGCGCGCTCCCTTCGCCTGGCGCCGAGCCTACTGTCAGCGCGCGCTCCAGTACCCATGAGAGAGCTGGTAGGTCATCGGTGATGAAGGCCTGTGGAAAAGCTTCTCCGGAGAAGCTGACTATGCCGAGCTGGTTGAGGTTGAGCGAAGGCACCACCTCGTTGATGATTGTGTACCTGGCCATCGCCAGCCTGGTTCCCTCGTCGCCATATTTCCCAGGGAGTTTACCCTTGTAGTCCTGGGCAGCCATGCTGCGGCTGACATCCACAATGGCGATCACATCAACTGTGCCTACGGGGATCTCTGTCTGCCCTCTTGGTACGTAGGGTCTGGACAGGGACACGAGAAAGGCTGACAGAGATAGGATTACCAGGGCCGCCTTGAGTTGAAACAGCCGCTGGCTGGGCAGGCGGCAGATGCGATCAACGAGTGCTTTCTCGCCGTAATAGCGGCGCAGCTGCTCCCTGCGAATCCAGGCCAGCCAGATTGCAGCGGCCCCTAACGGCGGTATGAGAAGGAGCAGCCACAGCACATGCAGGTAAATGAAGTCCATGCTGGCAGCTCCTTTCAGATCTTTTTGCCCTTGTTGCGCCCGGCACCGCTTCCGCCGGGCTGGTTCGGATCGGAAGGTTGGCCATTGTTGTTCTGGCTGGGATTCTGTCCCGTGCTCGGGTTGTCTTGTCCTGGACTATTGCCAGCCGGATTATCAGCTGGATTCGTTCCAGAGCCCTGGTTGGGCGTGTTTCCTTGTCCGCCTTGATTCCCGACTCCGGGGCCGGAATTGTTGCCGCTGTTGCCGACAGGTGGTTTGTGCAGGAGCTCCAGGTTGTATTTGGCCCAGAGGTGCGCTGGATTTTTGCGCAGGGCGGCCTCGTACTGCTCGATGGCCAGGTCCGGCTTTTTCAGCTTTACCAAAGCATTGCCGTGCAGAAAATGAATCCTGGCGGCCAGATCGTTGCGTGAGGCAGGCACGGTTCCATCTGCGGCAACCATCTGCGAGCCGGCTTCCTGCAAGAGGGTGCTTGCAGCGCTATAGTTTTGCTCTTCGTAAGCGCTGAGAGCAGCGTCGTAGAGGACGACAGACTCGTCGGCGGCCCAGCTATCGTATGCTGTCTGATAATTGCCGACCAGCATGGGAAGCGTATAGGTCAGGAGACGGTAGGCTCCAACGATGAGCGCCATGGCCATTACCACCAGTAAAACTATGGCGACAGAATCCATGTTCTGCTTGATAAAAAACTTGAATTTGTTCAACATGTTCGCCCACTCCCCTTTACTGGCTCAAGATAAGGGCCTCAAAAGTGACACCCAACAAGAGCAGGATCATGGCGGCAGCGGCAAAGTAGTAAAAGTGCTGCTCGTGATCAGTCGAGGACACTGTCTGGACAAGCGATTGCTCCAGCCGGTTGATCTCGTCAAAGCAAGCAGCAAGATCGTTTGCGTTCTCCACCCGGTAAGCTTTACCTCCGACTGTCTTTACCAGTTGCAGAATGTCTATGTTGCTGTGTGCCAGGGCCTCTCCGACCCCAATCACATAGAAGCGAATTCCCAGGCGGTTGATGCCTGCGACCAGCCGGTAAAAGGTGTCGCTGTTGAGGTTGGCCTCGCCATCGGTAATCATGATGAAGGCTCTGGTTTCCGACTGGCCCATCTCATCGAAATGATCGATGGCAGCATCGATTGGGCCTTTCGTATAGGCACCGAAATTGGTGCCGCCTCCCAGTCCCTGATCGACGAACTCGCCATTGCGGTAGATCATCTTCAGATCGTGGGTGAGCGGCCAGGACCACCTTGGCATATCGTCGAAGGTGAGGATTCCAACCCGATCGCCGGCTTTGGCAAGGAACCTGTTCTCCACAAAGCGGATGACTGCATATTGAGCCGCATCGATCCTTCGTTTGCCAACAGGCACGCTGCCTGACGCCTGATTGGAGGGAGTGGTGCGTCTGGGTTTTATCTTCAGCTGCTTGTCTAGCTCGGGATGGGGGGCTCGCTTGGGAATCTCTCCAAGGAACGACTCGCCCATCGATCCGGAGGTATCGACAGCAATGATGATGTCTCGCGCTTTCTTCACCTGCTGCGTCAGCACGTGAGCTTCCTGCGGCCTGGAAAGCGCAATTGCTGCTGCAATCAGCGCCAGGCTCATAAGGATGAGCGGTACTTTATAGACAATAATGTTGCCTGGCAGTCCATCAGCCAGGTGAGTGGTCGAGGAGCCAAAATAGCCTCGGCGCCTCAATAGCAGCCAGGGGATCGGCAAAAGCAGAATGAGCAAGAGCCACAGCGGTTGTGCAAGCATCATGGCATCGAGTCTCCTCAAAGAAGCTCCTGACCGACAGGTATTAGCAGCATTACTGGCACAGGCGGACTGCGAGTGCCTTTTGCTCGGCTGCCCTGATTTGGAGAGCTTCTTTTTTCTGTGCTGGAAATCCCAGAAAGTGTTACCTGTACGATCTAGAGATCGTCCATGTCAGATCTGAATTGCCAGTAGAGAAGCGCTAACCCAAATAAAGCTGCCTTGCCTGAATATTTGCTCGAGAGAGATGTCATTAACTTATTCCAGTTGCTGAACATATCTCAATTTAGAACAGTGTCATCTTCATCGCGTACCAGCGACCCCGGCGTTAACGTTGGGGTTTCTAGATGTATGCGGCAGCGTTCAAGCGCTGCGGCATTCCTTTAAGCACCACGCCCTTAAGGGCGTGGTTTGACGCTGCTTTCAGAGAACTGCACCGGCCCTGGCCCAGCTGCGCCAGCTGTGCTGAAGAATGGTTTTCAAGCGGTATAAACTATATGTACTAGTGTTAGTTGCAAGTGGGTAAATGTCGAACGCAGACACCTGGGAGTGAATGTATACAAGTGGTAAGGGCTCGGCCCATACAGGTTATGACACAGTCCACCAATCAGGTTTTTGCCAGGATTCCAGGGGAGAGCATCGAGTT
This sequence comes from uncultured Candidatus Obscuribacterales bacterium, assembly GCA_964409075.1. Taxonomy (GTDB): domain Bacteria; phylum Cyanobacteriota; class Vampirovibrionia; order Obscuribacterales; family Obscuribacteraceae; genus CAYPBX01. The sequence goes on along the minus strand of CAYPBX010000040.1, from coordinate 416 downwards.
TTTGAGCACTGGAAACGGTCACCCGATGGCAATACCTGTATTGGCCGAATACTTTCTGCAGGTGGGAAGGCCCGCCGGCACGGTTGGGGACGACCGCGCCGGTGAGCCTGGCCCTCAAGATCAGATGCCAAGAAAGCGCTTCAAAAACGAGATGACAGACTGCAGCAACTGGATAACAGGACACTTCCGGCAGTGGCATGGCGAGGAGCTGCCAGTCGAGTTGGCTGGCGACCCATTCTCATCATTCATTTGCCGGCTGGGCGCCGGAAACTGAGAGAGAACTGTCTCAACCAGTGGATCCGTCCTGTCGAGCTTGTAGCCTGTGATGTAGATTTCCGCAAGCAGGTCTCTGAGCACCACATCAGATAGCGGGGCTTGGCTGAATTGGAACCAGAGCAGCTCCCCTTCCAGCGGCT
>CAYPBX010000039.1:0-10712 GCA_964409075.1 uncultured Candidatus Obscuribacterales bacterium | reverse complement strand
GCTGCGGCCATGAAGAAGTTCAGCCGTGCTGTTGATTGCTCCGACCTTAGTTTAGTCAGCTCTTTATGAAGCTTCTGGATTGCCTCGTGGTCAAGGTCATCTCGGGTGAGCAGGTCGGCCAGCTGACGCCTCAAGACCTTAATGCGTGCCCTGGCAGGCCCGGACTCTTCAAGGTAGGCGGTTTTGAGCTCATTCAATTTGTCCAGCTGGCTGTCGGTAAGATTTAGCCACTCATCCTCTTCCCTGGCATAAGGGCAGTGATGGCTGGCAAGAAGAAGTCCCTCTGCATCTGCAGCAGCCAGAGAGTCTCCCGGAAGTGTACCGTCTGCTGCCCGGGCGCCGAGCGCTCCGGACACAAGAGCTGTTGAGAGGCAAAGGGTGAGAATTTGGCTATTTCGTTTCATGGCTGACCCTCGCTTGAGATTGCCTTTGTGAATTGCCTGAGTTATGAGGCTGAAAGGCTGCATCATATCAAAGAGCCGCCTATCTGTTGTAAGCCGGCAGCCTGTCCACGGTCGATCTGCCTGTAGATGGGCGGTAGTGTATGAAGCTGGCTGTATCTGGCAGCCCGCGCCGGTAGTGCTATCGCTGCTGCCATAGCTTCTGTAGGTTGTGCGACTGTATCGCTGTGCAGATCTGTTTGACGTCTACCCAGGACCGTCAGCTAACCGCGCGACTTGTCCTCATCTCTGACAAGCTGGGCCGCGCGCTCGGCAGCTTTGACCACGGCTTTGATGAGGGTAACCCTTAGTTTGCCCTCCTCCAGCTCGAGCAGACCGTCGATGGTGCAGCCAGCCGGTGTTGTCACCATGTCTTTCAAGAGAGCCGGGTGCGCCTTCGACTCCAGGATCATGCGCGCTGACCCCAGCATGGTCTGAGCCGCCAGAAAGGTCGATACATCTCGGGGTATGCCCAGCTTGACTCCTGCTTCCGCCAGCGACTCGATGACGACATAAAGATAAGCCGGACCGCTGGCCGAAAGCGCGGTCACTCCGTCCATGAGCGCCTCGTCGAGAAAGACGGTCTTACCTATAGAGCTGAAGATCTCCTCGGCGGCGGCAAGATGATGCTCGCCGGCATGCCTGCCTCCAGCAAGAGCTGTCATGGCTTCGTTTACAACTGCAGGGGTGTTGGGCATTGCTCTTACAACCGGGCAGGGGAAGGCCAGCCTCTCCTCCACGAATCTGGTCGAGATAGAAGCCGCCACGCTGATGATTAACTGGTCTTCTGTGACCACGGCATTGATCTCGCCTAGAACCTTCTGCATGTTTTGCGGCTTGACAGCCAGGATTACTATCTGCCGACCGGCGACAGTCTGGGCATTGTCGAGCGACACAGAGATGGCAAGCCTCTCGCTTACCCGCCCGACCGATGCCTCATGAGCAACGCTTCCTGAAACATCAGCAGCTGACACGCGCCCGGAGGCAAGCAACCCCTGAAGCAAGGACTCTCCCAGCTTGCCCACACCGACAACAGCCAGCTTCTTTCCTTTGAGCAACCGCACCCTCCTGAACCCGGCCCTTGCCTGCCGGTAGACCATAGAGATTCTTGAGGAAACTTTAGCAGGTCGGCAGGCGGCGTGATGCTGCCGCGGCGAGGGATCTTGGCTAGGTATTGGGCCAGATGGCCGGGGAGATTGATTGCAAAAGCATTGAGGCTACAGGTCGGCCGGGACGGAGCTACTGCCAGTCAGGCAAACCGGCTTCTTTTACAACCTGTAGAGCACAAATGCTTACGATCTGAGCCCTACTATCAATGAGGGATATTTAAAAGTAGAATGGTCTATATAGCGGGCGCCCTCGATCGACTTGAAAGGCTATTGGGAGTGCTCGTGTTGTCCTCTCTCTGGAGGATGGAATTCAAGTATGGTTTCGCAGCATCTATCTGGATCGGGGGAGGGCCGTGTCAGAAAGCGTGCCGGCCCATCTGCTGACAGGCGCTTTCCCGACCTGGTCTTTCCAGATAAGCCCGACCTGTCCGACTCGCGCTTGTATGTCAATCGCGAGCTCAGCCTGCTCCTGTTTCAGCGCCGGGTGCTGGAGGAGGCTCAGGATGAGGAGAATCCGCTCCTGGAGCGCTTCAAGTTTCTCTCTATTGTCGGCTCTAACTTGGATGAGTTCTTCATGGTGCGGGTGGCAGGCCTGAAGCGCCAGGTAGAGTCTGGCAATATCAAGCCAGGACCAGATGGGCTGAGCCCGTTGGCACAACTACAGGCAACCAGGCTCGAGGTCACCGATCTCTTGAGAAGCGCCCACTATTGCTTGCGTTATGAGCTCATGCCTGCGCTCAAAGCGGGAGGAGTGCATGTTCTCAAGTATGAGGAGCTTTCGGCGAGCCAGCGCGAGGTGGTGCAGGAATATTTCCTTGAGAGCATATTTCCTGTTCTTACACCGCTGGCGGTAGATCCAGGACATCCGTTCCCGCACATATCCAATTTGAGCCTCAATCTTGCTGTCCATATCGAAGATCGCCGAGGCCGGGTGCACTTTGCGCGCCTCAAGGTTCCCGACAGCCTGCCCCAGTTAGTCAGTGTCGATAGCCCATCCAGAAGCAGCGTTTTGAGCTCCATCAGTGTCGATCAGCAGTCTTTTATCTGGCTGGACGATCTGGTTTCAGCCAATCTCAGCTATCTCTTTCCGGGGATGGAGGTAGTGGAGGCGCATCCTTTTCATGTGACCAGAGATGCGGAGGTGGAGGTGCAGGAATGGGAGGCGGGAGATCTCCTCGAGACCACCGAGGAAGGGATTCGCCAGAGGCGCTTCGGCGATGTGGTCAGGCTCATGGTCGACTACAGGATGCCTTCGCGCATTCTCGATATCCTGGTCAGCAATCTGGAGATAACGCCCGATGATGTATACCGTGTGGACGGGCGTATTCCCTTGAGCAGCCTCAAGCATGTACACAGCCTGGACCGTCAGGACCTTAAGTACCGTCCCTTTCTGCCTTCCATTCCTGCCGTCCTCGATCCTGATGCGCAGACAGATCACGATATATTTGGCGCAATCAGGGCTGGTGACATTCTTCTCCATCATCCCTATGACTCATTCCAGCCGGTGGTCAACTTTCTGCGCCAGGCGGCCAGGGATCCTGGCGTTCTGGCAATCAAGATGACCCTCTACAGGATCGGGCAGAACTCGCCGGTAGTAGAGGCGTTGCTTGAAGCGGTAGAGAACCGCAAGCAGGTTGCGGTTCTGGTCGAGCTGAAGGCCAGGTTCGACGAGGAGAGCAACATAGAATGGGCGAAAGCGCTCGAGCGCGAAGGTGTGCATGTGGTATACGGGCTCTTGGGGCTGAAAGTGCATTCCAAGGTGGCGCTGGTGGTGCGGGCGGAAGGCGGGGTCATACGAAGGTATGTTCACCTGGGCACCGGCAATTACAATCCGGTAACGGCCCATCTCTACACCGATCTCGGTTTGTTGTCCTGCGACGAAGCTCTCGGCTCGGATGCAACTGATCTGTTCAACTACCTGACCGGCTACTCCGCCAAGACCGATTACCTAAAGCAGCTTGTTGCTCCCATAAATCTGCGCCGGCACTTCGAGGAGCTCATCGAGCGGGAGATTGAGCACCAGAGGCAAGGAGACGGTGGGCATCTCATCTTCCAGATGAACTCCTTGGTGGACGAGCGTATCATTAGGCTCCTGTATGAGGCTTCCCGGGCTGGTGTCAAGGTTGATCTGATTGTGCGCGGCATGTGTTGCCTGCGTCCTGGAATTCCTGGCGTTAGCGACAATGTCCGCGTGGTGAGTGTCGTGGGCCGTTTTCTGGAGCACAGTCGCATCTACTATTTTAAAAACGGCGGGCGCGAGGAGATCTACCTGGGTAGTGCCGATCTGATGCCGCGCAACCTCGACCGACGTGTAGAAGCGCTCTTCCCTGTAGAAGACCCCAGACTGAAGAAGAGCATTCTTGATGATGTGTTAAGGATCTACCTCGCTGATAATCTGAAGGCCAGGCTTATGTCCGCCGACGGTAGCTATCGGCGTCTTAATCCCGAGACCGGGCAGGCGCCACTCTCCTGTCAGGAGCTCTTTTTGAGCGAGGGTTCGCTGCAGAAACGAGCTGGTTGATTGTCAGGATAATTTCTGTGGCCATCTGAGATTTATCGATGCCATTTACCCTGCATCGCGTTGGGACGTTCCTCTGGCGACCCTTTAAGTCAAAGTCTAACGCTGGCTGTGGGCATGCAGGGATTGGGTGCCCGGTTAAGCGATGCTCCGGTGCCAGCCTGCAGATTTAACCCGTGGCGCTCCTGAGATCTTGGCAGCAAGATGTTATCAAAGTACCTTATCAGCGCAGGTTTGAGCGATCGAAATATACAGTCGCTATGCATCAGGTGGTATTGCCAGTTTGTTAGAGCGGGTTTATGCTAATCAACAGAGAAGTCGATTTTGAGTTTGCCACAACAGGCTGTTGTTGTAACCGTCTCTGGTGCACAACAGGGTATGGAGCAACAGATTAAGCAGCGCTCTCATCCTTGAGGCTGTCCGGCAGCGCTCGGGCTTCTCGATCAACGCATAGGTCCCGTGAACATACCAGCAGATGCAGCCGGATGGTGGCACAAACGCGTGTTGCCTGGCGCAAGGAGGTCATGATGATGAATGAGCAGAGACTTCTGGAGTTAGGCCTCATCAAGGAGGAGAGAGGGGATTACCAGGCTGCGGAGAGATTTTATCGAACGGCGTGGTTTCTGGCGGAGAGCAAGTTTGGCGAGGATGGCCGTGCGCTTGCACCATATCTTTATAACCTTGCTTTTGTGCTCTGGGCGGTCGAGAATTATCATGAGGCTCGGGCGTACTTTCGCAGGTTGCACCGAATTCTGATTCGTGAGTTTGGTTCCGATCACAAGGACGCTCTTGAGATTCGCGATCTTCTTGCCGAGTTGGATGATGAGCTTGCAGCTCTGCCTGTCAACCTGACTGCGTATGCTTCATAGCGTGAGCCCGCGCCCGACGCCTCGCTGAGAGTTGTGGTCTGAAGCTGGAGAGCGCCAAACAAAGACACCGCTTAGAATAAATCTCAAGCGGTGTCTTTGCTACTGTCTGACTGCCTGGTGCGAGCAGGCTCAGTATCTCCTCATGCTTCAGCCAGTCCTTCACATGGGGCGGGCTCTCTTGCTACCGTTTCCGCCTGGCGCCAGGCTGACGTTTCCACACGGCCCCTCGGCTCACCGTACTCAACTCGATGTCTCAGAGTGAGCACTCACCGTTTTCGATAAACAGTTTACCGCCTACCTGTCCGTATGGAAGTACCCCAATGGATGTTTAAAGATTGCCTGCTTGGCATGTAAACGGTTGGCTGCCTATGACGGGTGCGCTGCAGAAAATTGATTAACAAGCGCTGGAACTGCTACGTACAAGCCATATAGCAGTTGATTATATATCTCGAGATATATAATTTCGCCAAACAACATATTAAATCGATTGATACTAAATATGGTTTTGCGTGAAAGGGCAATTCTTTAGCAGAGGTTCATGCTGGAGAGGAAAGGTGTGTTCCCTCCTCGCGGGTAATCGAGTACAGGACGGCGTCGTAGACCATGTTGTGAACGATAATGCGCATTTTGAGCACTCCTTCTTTGAGCGCGCCCGCCTTTTCTGCCACCCGCTGGCTGGCATGATTGTCAATTGCCGCCACAATCTCCAGCCTGTTGAAGCCGGCCTCCTCCAGTCCGAATCGAGAGACTAAAAGGACTGCCCTGGTTGCAACACCGGCTCCGGTGGCGCTCGATCTTACCCAGTAGCCGAGATTGCACAACTGGTGCAGACGGTTGATCTGATTGAGACCCACTCCTCCCAGGAAGCGCCCCGATTCTCTGTCGCTTATGACAAAGCTGTAGTCCCAGTCGGACTCCCAGCTATCTTTGCGAGTAGAGACCCAGCTGAGGCTGTCGTTCCTGGAGTAGTTCGGGTGACACCAGGCAAGCCAGGGGTATACCGCTTGCCTGGATTCCAGTGCTGCTTCGTAGAGCGCATCCACGTCGCCTGTCTGGTACGGGCGGATGGTAATACGATCATCTGCAAATGTGCATTTCATAGATGCGCTTTGTCGTAAGGACTGCAAGCCCTTCATAAGCCCTGCGCTGTTGGCCCAGCTGCTTTGCAAGCTCAGCGGTCGCTTCTGCCCGGCGACCGCGTAGATTGGATAGGGGGCAGCGGTATCAAGACGGGCTCATACTACAGGCATCCATCAGGTGAGAATGGAGCTGCTGATCTCCGGAGAACCGACTGCTCCCATTCCCAGAGCCGACGCTTGCGCTCTGCGGAAGTTGTCGATGTAGCGCCGCAGCGCTTCTCTGATTAGCTCCGATCTTGTCCGGTGTTCCAGGCGAGCTATGTAATCAATTTGCTCAATCATTGTAGGCGGGATAGCTACAAGCACCTTTTTTGCCATCTGTTACTCCTGATTGTCCTCGAGTTTTACTGCCAGGAGCTAGCCGTTGAATTAGGCAAGCTCCTGATTCACAAGCAGCCTTCCGTCAGGCTGCATCAGTGGCGGCGAAGTTCACCACAGACAAGCAATGCTCATTCAGATTACACTCGATCTCCAATTCGGTAAAGCGACGCAAGGCTTATGTTCGCTACTTTTACCCTCCAATGAGATAAAACGATTTTTCTGCACCCAGAAGGACAGCCGCAGTATCTTCATTGATATATGCGCCTTATTGATGATGCTGCATGCATAAAGATTGAATCTGTCTCAAGACTGCTGGCAGTGCCCAGATGCAATGAAACGCTGCCTGCTACATCGCATTCTCTCCAGACACGGCCTCTGGTGTCAGGCTGCGTATATAGGCGATGATGTCGGACAGATCCCTATCCGGCAGGACAGAGCTGCTGAATCCCTGCATGACTGTCCTGGGGATGCCGTTGCGTACTACTTGTGTAATCATCTCGTCACGCGGATATCTCTTGCCAAACTCAGCTCCCTTCAAGGGCTTGTTGGGCTGCATGGCGTTGCCCCCGCCTGGATGACAGCTCTCGCAAGTGTGTTTAACAAAGAGCCGCTTTCCCTCTTGAGGATCTCCTGGTCCTGCCAGAGGTATCTGTTGCTCTCCTGAACCGGGCGGGACCGTAGCCGGCAGACTCTTTGCTGGCTGCTCATTGTCGGACCGTGTCCCGGAGGACATAGGTAGAGTGCATGAGGCCGCTAGCTGTGCTGCCACGAGAAGGCCTGCCACAAAAAATGTTCTTGACACGCACCACCTGTAGTGCCACATGCAACGAATCGTCGCAATAGGCTCATTGAATCCTTACAACTTCCATGTCAGTCGTAACCAGGATTAGTATAGCCAATACAGCCGAGGTCTGGGAGCCAAGAGCCCGAACAACTCCTGAATCAATCGCTATTTTCACCAAATTTTGGTCATCAAATACCCCAACATCCTAGTTGGACGGTCTCTTTACAATCTGCACCGAGCAGGGAGAGTGGATTGCGACTGCCTCGCTGACGCTGCCCATGAGAATGCGCGAGAAGCCCCTGCGCCCATGAGAACCGATGACAATCAGATCAGCCTGCCATCGGTGTGCGTCATCGAGGATCATCTTGCGCGGGTCTCCCTCGACCGCATTGCTTTCAATCTTCTGACGGTCAAAATGGTGGGCCAGCTTCTGAGCATTTGTTCTCAGGACTAGATCGGCTATCGCCTCCTGCCTTTGTTTTCTCTCGAGCCGATTGAGAGTATTGAGAGCGCTTAGCTCCGGTTGGTGAGCGGTAATTGGTGGGACTGCTGACAGCAGCCGGAATCTGCAATTGTCCGGCCATGGAGACTCCATGATTGCATCTATTACGGCAAGCGAATACTGCGAATCATCGACCGGTACCAGCACTCGCCCAGGAGCGCCAAGGCGAGCCCCGGCATTGGATTTGGATCCATCAGGAAGCTTGACGATCAGCACAGAGGAGCGTGACTGTAAGAGTACCGCCCTCGAGACGCTACCCATGAAAAGCCCGGGTATGCCGGTTCGTCCGTGCGATCCGAGGATGATCAGGTCTGCGTTCCATGAATCGGCAAGCTCCGCCACTTTCTTGCTTATCTCTCCACCGGTGACATCGTACGACACAGCAGCCTGACCGAAGTATTTGGAGAGTGGCTCCACATAGGTCCGGGCGACAGCGCGAGCCGATTCCAGAAGCTCATCCTGCACCAGTCTACAGAGGTCTGCCGGGCGATCTTGCGTGGCATCGTACGGATTCTCATATAGAGCCTCTTCCAGCTCGATGACGCTGACGACCTTGATCTCTACCTTGGGCGGCCACGGGCGTCTCAGCACCATTTGCAGTGCGGTCTTTGGGTCGGGGGAGTCGTCTGTGGCAAGTAGCAGTCTCATCGGTGCCCGCATTATGCCGATCTCAATTATAGGTGCTCTGAGCGCGCCTCAGGCGAAGTAGGGATCCTCTACTATCTCTGGCGCGAAGAGAAGATTGAGCGCCCAGTCGATGCCTACCCTGACTTTCTTCTGTAGCCCGGGAATCTGGTTCCAGTTGGTAGTCCTCCAGACCAGCCAGGGAAGAAAGCCCGAGGCGTTGAAGCCAAACAGGTTTGCTACAGCATTACGCCTGCCAATCTGAGCTGTCTGTGGGATGGTCACGACTCGAAATGCTCTCTTTCTCTCGCCTGTGATCTCGGCGATGATGTTTTCTGCCGCTAATCGCCCTTCGCGCAAAGAATGTTGTGGTATCGGAGTGTAAGGGAGTCCTGTTTCAGGATCGATGATGGAGACTGAGTCTCCCACGGCCCAGAGTCCTGGATGATCCTCTACCTGCAGGTAGGCATCTGCTATCAGACGTCCTTCACGCTTTGGGCAGGCAAGCGTGGAGAGGAGCGGATTAGCCGAGTGACCTGATGTCCAGATGACCGTATTGGTAGCTATGTAGCTTCCGTCAGTCAGGGTTACTCGTCTGCCATCGAACTCCTTTATGCTCACACTGCTCAATATCTCAATCTCTCGCTTAGCGAGTCTCCTGCGGGCGTAATCTTTCAGGCTGGGCGAGAGGCCCGGCAGGAACTCGTCCCGCCAGTCGATTATGACGACCCGTACCTGACTGCTGTCGAGATTGCGATACTCCTTGATTGCAACACAGAGGGCATCGTGTATGGCAGCTGCTGTCTGGACACCTACAAACCCAGCTCCCGAAACTATATAAGTCAGGTACTCCTCATCTTCGCAACAGGTAAATTCTGCCTGCTCGAGATTGTTGATCAAGCGCGAGCGCAAATATATTGCATCTCCTAGCGTCCTCATGGTGAGCGCATGCTGAGCCAGTCCAGGTATGTCGTAAAACTCGGTCACTCCACCAAGCGCAATCAGCAGGTGGTCGAATCTGACCGTATGCTGGTGCGGCGCTCCATGGGAGATTTCTACTGCCTGCCGGGAAAGGTCGATCTTGGTGACCTCTCCAGCCAAGAGATGGACGTGTCTCAATAGGGGACGCACAGAGCTGACGATATTGGTCACACCGATATTGCCTGCGGCAACTTCGTGCAAGAGCGGTGTAAAGAGAAAGGAGTTGTCGCGGTTCACCAGCGTGACCCTGACGCCAGCTAAAGACGGTAGTTCTCTGTCAAGTGCCAGCGCTGCATACAAGCCGCCGAAACCGGCTCCTAGAATGACAATTTCAGTTGGCTTGCCAGATGACATTTGGATAAGGGCCGGGTAATTGGACTCAATCTGTGCTCATGTGTCTTGGGTGGCTGAGGCAGGCTGCCAGAGACTGGCTTGGCAGACATGGATAGTCTGACATCCTCCCGGGCTTTCCAAGCATCGTGTGCATCCACATCTGGACGATCCAGCGCACAGCATACGTCAATTTAACATGCCTTTCACCGCACCTTTAAGTTATGGTCCTATGGTTGGGTGATGATGAATGAACTCCAGATTGTCGTTCCAGTTGTCGACGAGGTGCTTTTCCCCGAGCGCGGAAAGTAGCAGGCTCAGGCCGTGAAAGAGCTTGGCGCTGCCCTGGTTGGATGGCGGTGTGTTCGTATGGTTTTCTGGAGGTGAAATATGTCTTTAATCTGCCTGTCCCCAGCCAGTATCAACAGACGGTCGCTTGGTCTTGTTGCTGTCGTTGTGCTTTTCGGCAGTTGGGCCGGTGGCACGGTTGCACTTGGCGCTGGCGATAGTGGTGATAAGGCTGCGAGCGTCTCGCCGGACAGCTTTGTTGAAGGGTCCGCGCCGGCCCATATGACGCATCCATCTGAAACATCCGACAATAGTGCTTTTCCGGGGCAGGAGGGCAATCAGGAGGGAAGCGCCCGGGAGTCTGCTGCCGGGGATGTTTCCGTCAATCTGCTCGGTGGTGTCCGGTCACTGGTGCTTACCCTTGGAGAGTTTCGCGATGCCAAGGAAGCTGTAGACAAAGTCAAGCATCTGGCCGGGCAGCTCTATGATGAGATGACCAGGGTGCCCGTGCAGATGGGTGAGATGGTGGACGCGGTGGGAAATACAGTGATCAATATCCCTGTCCCGACCGGTGTTGGTCCTACACTGCCGGCCAGGAAAAGATGGGTGGGCTTTTATATGACACAGCTCACCTCGGTTGCAGGGCTGATGAAGGAGGAGCTTGACGAGGTCCAGGAGGGAACAGCTAGATGGGTCGTCAGGGAGGATGTCAGCCAGGCGTTGAAGCCGTTCTATAAGGAGTGGGCCGAGGTTATCGAAGATCTGAATGCGCGCATTGGCGCGATCCGCGACGTAGATGTTTCCGCC
>CAYPBX010000038.1:0-10743 GCA_964409075.1 uncultured Candidatus Obscuribacterales bacterium | reverse complement strand
TCTCGAGATTGCAGGCTGGAGCGCCAGAAGCCGCCCGATCGAAGCGGGCAAGTGTTACATGGGGACGGAAGCTGCGTGACTCCGGCCTGGCCACTAGATCCTGAAGCGCCTGCCTGAGTAATGATGAGAGTTGCCCGGCTGCCGACGGGACCTCGCTGGCTGTGAGAACGAGCTGCCTGGGGCGTTTTGGGCTGGGCCATATCTCGAGCCGATCATAAAAGATGGTATGAACCCGACCCCTGGCTACAACTGCCTGTAGGCATTCCCTTATGACCGATATGACACTTGAGTTCATCTCGCCGAGGAAGATCCAGGTCAGATGCAACTTCTCGGCCCTTACCCAGGCAAGCTTGCGCTGCCAGTGCCGCGAGAGGCTCAGGCCGTGATGCTCTTGCAAGTCGGCAAGCCTTGCTTGATCCTCAACAGGAAGGAAGGTGCCGATAAATAGCCTCTGTCCCTTTCTTGCCTCAACTGCCAAGGTACCATTTCCTATTAATCGTTCGCTAAGCTTCTTCCAGCGTGCTTCTTCCGAATCTGCTCAGCTTCCAGGCTTCGCCTATAACCGCTAGTAACTTTTTAAAGTGAAAGTGATCGATCAATAACTTGACACACATACCAATGTATGCATAATAGAAACATAGGACAAGTCGCTTCGCTTGCTTAACGCATGCTCTACGGAAACTGCGCACAGCACCGCAAGCTGCCCTATGCGCGAGTGTTGCCTAGGGCCCTCGCGCAAGACAGGTGGGCAGCGTGTGCGGTAGTGTGGGCAGGCGGCAGTATTGGTGTACATTGTATGTGAAGCAGTCAAAAATCAAGCAAAAAGCTATTTGGTCGACTCGTCAGATTTGCTCTGATCACTCATTTTCTGTGCTTCCCTGCCCTCATATTCCAGAAGCTTTTATTTTGCACGTCAATCCATTGATTGATCAATGACTGATTGCTCCGCGTGCATAGAAGCTCCGCCCCTCGGCTTCCATTTTTCTCAAAAGCGGAGAGATCTCGCGGGCAGGGCCGGGCTCGTCGTTGTAGATCCTGTCCAGGATTTTTAAAACCTTGCCCGCCCCCAGAGTATCAGCATACTTGAGCAATCCGCCTCTGAAAGGCGGGAACCCGAGTCCCAGCACCATTGCCAGATCGATCTCACGCGAGCGACGCACAACGCCCTCCTCGAGGCAGCGGGCCGCCTCGTCAATCATAGGCAGGAGAAGCCGCTGCATGAGCGGCTCGACCTGATCAAGCGCCAGCCTCTCATCGGTGATATTCAACCCCAGCTCCTCTACGAGCCGCATCTCAAAAGCCAGGCGCCTGCCCGATTCATCCCACCGGTAGATACCGGAGCCGGTCTTTCGTCCTTTCAGCCCGAGCTTGAGAACCTTGTCCAGTACCGGGGGCGGTGACAGTCGCTCGCCAAAATACTGATTGAGCACCGTGCCGACCGTAGCACACAGATCTATACCGACGTCGTCTATAAGCGTGAGCGGACCCTGCGGCATACCGAAGTCGATAGCCGCGTCCTCGAGCCAGTTGAGAGGCACTCCTTGCTCGGCCAGACGGGCTGCCTCCAAGAGATAAGCAGACAAGAGCCTGTTGACCAGAAATCCAGGGGAATCACGCACCACCACCGGTACCTTGCCCAGGCGGGAGACAAACCCAACTGCACGTGTCAGCGCCTGCCGGGAGGTATTGTGCTGGGCTATAACCTCTACCAGAGCCATCTTCTCTACAGGCTGGAAGAAGTGCATGCCTAAGACACGAGAGGGATCGGCAGCAGCAGCAGCTATTGCAGAGATGGAAAGCGAAGAGGTATTAGTAGCCAAAAGGCAATCCGGCTTCACAACGTGTGAGAGTCGCTTGAACAGCTCGGCTTTGAGTTTGAGCTCCTCCTTAGCCGCCTCAATGACAAGATCTGCAGAAGCCAGCGGCTCGTCCGAGTCGATCGGCTGCACGCGCTTGAGAGCCTCCTGCTGCTTCTCGCCTGGAGCTTGCCTGACTCTGGCCGGCAGAAAGCGACCTTGCAGCCGTTCCATCGCCTCGGCAAGATTTTCCTTCCGTACCGTGCGGAGAAGCACATCATGACCGGCAGTGGCGACCAGATGAGCTATTGATATTCCCATAGTGCCACCGCCGACGACACCCACCGTCCAGCTAAACGGCAGGTCCTCCTGATCGGCCAGGGAGGACGCGGCCTTGCGAGCGTACTCCGTGTTAAGGAATAGAAAAATAAGGTTGTCGGATATACGCCCCACAGCCAGCTCCCCAAAGGATTTCGACTCCAGCTCCAGACCGGCAGCGATACCCTCTGCCAGTCCTAGTTTCATAGCCTCAATCGCCTTGGCAGGCGCTGGATAATTTCCCCGTGTTCTCATGCGCATGGAACGCTCCGCCACACCAAAGAGCTTTCTGTGCCGGGCACCATCAGGCTCCTCATTAGAGATCGGCGCCTCTGCATCCAGAGCCCTCGGCGGCAGGAGATTTTCCCTGCCTGCAATCAGGGCAAGAGCAATCTCTTCCACGCGGGCAAGAAGCCTGTCGGCAGGCACCAGCTCATCCACAAGACCGATGGCGTAGCCGCGCGCAGATGTCAGCGCCTCGCCGTTGAGAATCATGCTGATTGCTGCCTGCAATCCCACCAGGCGCGGCAGTCTTTGCGTGCCTCCAAGCGCAGGTATGATTCCCAGATTAACCTCAGGCAGAGCAAATCTGGTATGCGGATCGTCACTGGCTATCCTGTAGCTGCAGGCAAGAGCAAGCTCCAGGCCCCCGCCCAGGCATGAACCATGAATGCCAGCCACTGTCGGCTTTCCCAGGGCAGCCAGCTTGTTGAAGACATGCTGACCATCCTGCGACATCCTGGTTGCTATCTGGCGATCGCTCACGCGGGAGATCTCCCTCAAATCAGCGCCGAGGCAGAAATTATCCGCCTTGCCCGATACAATCGCCAGCGCTGTTATGCTCTCATCCCGTTGGGCTGCAAGAATAAGAGCGCCAAGCTCCCTCATGACCTCGCTGGTAAGCACATTGGCCTTTCCAGGACAGTCGAGAGTTATAAGCGCCACACCGGATGATCTGGTCAGCAGATAAATCTGTTGCTGGGTCTGGGTCATCGTTCTGTCTGTCGATCAAGCTTTGCCGCCTTGCTCCGGGCTCCTGGTCTCTAGCCCCTTCCTGATTAATGCACCGCCGGCAGCCAAGGGAAGCAGCATGAGGATGAGCCCCAGGAAGGATATCTTCGGAAAAGTCATGATCACGTGTGAAAGCACGGCGAAAATAATCAAGGCACAGCTGGCTGAAGTAATTACCCAGCCAACGCGAGACTTGAAATTATAAATATTAATCCCCAGCCCGATAAGCAAGGGTATGAGCACCAGTCCGAAGCCTTCCTGTCCGAACCCCAGGGCAGTAAAAATGCTGGTGCCGACTTTCATGTGGTTGAAGAACATGAGCAGGCTGGCAAGAATCATGCCGAAACCAGATATATAGTAGAGATCGGCGCGCAGTGAGCCCGCCCCGGTGTAAAGCTCAATCTCTTCCTTCAGCTTATGAGCGGAAGCAAGCTCGGAGCCTGAGGAACGGGTGGAAAGTTCGCCTGGCCCTTCCTGGCTTAGCGACTCCTCCAGCTCCGACAGCTTGCGCTGTATCTCTTCGTCCTGTCTTCCCATCGCTTTGAAACGGTATTCTCCAGGGAGCAGGCGCTGCCTGCTGTTGGAATTAAGCCGGTCTGGCCACTAGCATAGCTTACTTTGTTGCCTCCTGTCACACTCCATGAGCGATCGCTCCCTGAAACCGTGCGCAAAAGGAAGCCTCTCTACCTGCCTGAGGCTTGCCCTTCTAACTCTAATTACCGGAGCTGCCTGTCTGCGCTTGTGCTCGCTGGCATGAATCCTGGCGATAACATCGAGAACCATGTTCTTTTCATACCCAAGATCTACAATCTCGCCGGCGCTCATGGATTTGTCAAGATAGAGGGCAAGGATCTCGTCCAGCACCGCATACGGAGGCAAGGTCTCCTGATCTAGCTGTCCTGGCCTGAGCTCCGCGCTCGGTGCCTTGTTGATGATGCTCTCCGGAATAACCGGCCTGCCAGCCCTGGCATTGATATGCTCAGCCAGCCTGTAGACCTCTGTCTTGTACAGGTCACCTATGACGCTCAAACCACCACACATATCGCCATAAAGAGTTGCATAGCCAGTCGCTGCCTCCGACCTGTTGCCGGTTGCCAGCAAAAGGTGACCAAACTTATTGGAAAAGGCCATAAGCAAAACTCCCCTCACTCTCGCTTGAATGTTCTCCTCGGCCACGCCTGCCTTCTGCCCGGCAAAATGCTTTGCCAAGAGCTCATTGAGGGTTCGCATCGCCTGCTCAATCGGTATAACGGCAAGTTCGACTCCCAGATTGGCAGCCAGCTGCCTCGCATCGGTCACGCTCTCGGCAGATGAGTAAGGCGATGGCATCGACAGCACAAGCACATTGCCAGGAGCTGCTGCCCGACTGGCAATGCAGGCTGCGACAGCCGAGTCCACCCCGCCCGAGAGACCGACAAGCGCAGCAGTAAAACCGCACTTGCGCATATAATCACGCGTACCTAAAGTAAGCGCCTCGAGAGTCTCGTCGCTACCTGGCTGCGGCTGGTCCCTGATCTCCCCGCTTCCCTCGTCGAGATTAACCAGTACAAGATCCTCTTCAAAGGCTTGTGCCCTGGCGATGATCTCGCCCTTGCTATCCACCAGAAAAGACTTTCCGGCAAATACCAGCTCGTCGTTTCCTCCCACCTGGTTAACGTGCAGGACAGGTACACTCAGCCTCAGCGCAAGCTTACGGGCAGCCTCCAGCGTCGTCGTCCCGTCATCTCCTGAGTAGGGCAGGGCGGACGGGTTGACGATTAGGTCAATCCCGGAGCCCAAAGCAGTATCTGCGCCCCATTCTGAAAAATCCATTTCTGCACCGATGGCAATACCAAGCCGTTTGCCGGCGACCATAACCTGCGGGACTGTCTTCCCGGGCAGAAAATACCTGCTCTCATCGAACCAGGGATGTACCTTCAAAACAGACTTGTAGAGCACAGTCTCGACCTTTCCGCCGGCAAGCAACGCGCAAGCATTCTTGACCGAGTAGCCTGCCTGACAAGCTCCTTCCACAAAACCGACGAGAGCAGGCACACCGGTAATCTCCGCGGCAAGCTGCCTGAGGGTCTCGAGCGCCGCATCGGCAAATCTGCGGTTTAAAAGCAGATCGTAGGGAGGATAGCCACACAAGGCCAGCTCGGGAAATACAACCAGCTCAGCGCCGCCTGACCGGGCGCGGGCAGCAAAATCAATCACCTTGGCAGCGTTGGAAGCAAACGCTCCCACAAGCGGATTGATCTGCGCCAGCGCAATTTTCATAGAGCTATTTTAATGCCCGCGCGCGTGCATAAGCCTGCCCGATACATACTCAGGGAACTGCATCTCATGCCACCTTCCGGCGACGTTTCCAGCTTCGATGTCAACACGAGAATTAGGCAAGCCCGGAACGGGGAACCATCTTCAACACCTTTTTTTGGAATATGGACCCGCTCAATCGAGTCGCTACCGGCGAGACCGGGGCACTGCTGCTTAAGCTTGCCACCTGAATGTGCATGGGTGTCTGAACCAGGTTATTGGTCAATGAGCACCTATAATGGTTGTTAAGGAAGATCTTTTGCATTTACTAGAAAGTCCGGTTCCCATGGCAACTATAACCAGGCTAAGAGCAGTTCCTGTGCTCATTTTGTTGACAATCATGCTAACGGCAATCCCTGCCCGAGCAGATAAGAACAAATCCAGTAGCCCGACAGGCCTTGCCGACGGGGCGGGCCTATGGGTGAACCTCTGGAACTACCCGGGCGACGAGGAGTCCTATACAAAGAATATAGCCGGACACGGCATACGCAATCTGTTCGTGCAGACATCGCGCAGCAACACAGAGGCAATCAAGCATCCCCAGAAGCTGGGGCGGCTGATTGAGGCGGCTCACCGGCATCAGATACATGTGATTGCCTGGTCCTTTGCCGAGCTTGCCGACCCGTTAGCCGATGCCGATAAGATGGTGGCAGCAGCGCTTTTCAAGAGCCCGGCAGGCCAGGGTATCGATGCCATCGCACCCAATCTTGAAGGAAACCTCTCGGCTGCTCAAGTGACGGCCTACTGCGAGAGTATAGAGCAGAGGCTGGGACGGGGCTACCCAAAGCTAGTGGTGGTCTTCAGCCCGCTTAACCGGGCTAAAGCAGTAGCCACAACCCCATGGCAGCTTCTGGCCCGCTACTTTGATGTGCTGGCACCTATGACCTACTGGAGCGGCAAATTGCAGATGCTCGAACCGTACGCTTATGCAAAGGCAACTGCCAGCCAGATCAGGAAGCTTACCGGCAGACCAGATGTCGAGATCCATCTCATCGGAGATGGCATGGGCACATCGTCTGCCGAATTTACGGAGTTCCTCACTGCCTGCCGGGATGCTGAAGTTGCAGGCGCCAGCCTCTACCCGAATCATCAGGTCACAGCCGCGCAGCTTACCTGCCTGTCGACTTACAGGAGATATTTCCCTGCCAACAGCCGCTTTCGCCTGGCTGCCTTCCGGCAGCTCCTGGCAACAGGCGCCATTGAAAACCCTGCCTCCGGCGACCCCAGCGAGAAGATAAGCCGCGGTGCCTTTTACCGGCTTGCTGCGCGCATGCTCCTTGATTCAGGACAGCCAGGCGCAGACAGCTCCATCGGCTCGGATGCTCATCTGCATGAAAAGGCGATGCATCGGCTGGCCGCCAGAGCGCTCATCGGCGTGGTCGACCCAGGGATACTGGCAGAACCGATGCCAGTGTCCGAGGCCTTCGAGCTTCTTGCCCGCGCAGTCGAGAGCCCGGAAAGATCCGGCATGGCCAGCCACTGGCTGACCCAGCCCGCGCTGGCTTCCCAGCCCCACCGGCAGGTAGCTTCTGCCCGACCGTTGAGCTACCTGCACGCAGCGCAGATAGTTCTCGAGGCCAGAGCTGGCCTCAGATAGTAAGGAACGCTATATTTGCAACCAACTTGTGCTTGGCAGGCCGACAATCGGGTAGATTGAAGATAGAAGAGGTGGCCAATGCGCTATCCTTATTGGTTGACTTGAAGATAACAGGCAGGTTTCAGGCATATGATGAGCGCGTTCTCTCAGGGGGACTGTGCAATCTGCCGGTCGGGATCTCAAAAAAAGTGTCGACGACTTCCGGTTACACAGACAACGGAGGTAAGCTCATGCATCTGGTCGTTACAGGGCGAAACATAGAACTGACACCGGCGCTCAAGCGATACCTGGGCGAGAAGCTCAAACGAGCGCAAAAACATTTCGACTATCCACTCGATATAAAGGCGATGCTAAGCGTGGCAAAAAATCCGTCCATCGCCGAAAGCCAGACAGCCGAGATAACTGTCAATGTCAACGGAGCAACCATCCGCGGGCAAGAGTCGACGGAGAACATGTACGCGTCCATAGATCTCGTCGCCAACAAGATTGAGCGCCAGCTGCGCAAGTTTAAAACCCGATACTGGCACAAGGGCAACAAAGCCAAAAGCAAAGACAAGGGTCAGACCCAGACGGCCCTGGACACAAGCGCTCAGCCAGACAGCGACGAGGTAATCAAGAAGGAGCTTGCCCTGGAGGAGATCAAGCCGAAGATCGTGCGCGCAAAGCGCTTCTCATTGAAGCCAATGACGGCGGAGGAGGCAGCCAGCCATATGGATCTGCTCGGGCACGATTTTTTCATGTTCATCAACTCCGAGACAGGTCAGGTCAACACTGTCTATCACCGGCGCGACGGCAATTTCGGATTGATCGAGCCGGAGGAGTGAAGGCATATAAATTAAGCGCTCCGGCGGCTGCGTTCCTTGCCGCCTCCGCGCCCATCTCGCTCGGCTGCGGACGCGTGGGCCCGCGTCCTTCGCTTCGCTGCATGGGTATGATATCAGGCCTCGCGCTCATGCAGCGGAGCGCAGCGCCCGGGTCTACGGGTGCGGAGCCAAGCGTAATGGGCGCGGAGCGAGCGAAGCAGGAGGCAGCGGAAGCGGCAATGGACGAATAACCCTCCGCCTCGCTGCCTGGGCATGGTATCAGGAAACGCTCCCTCGGCTGCCCGTCGCCGGTCCGCTCTTGCCGCGCTACCTGGGCGTGGTGTCACGGACCTCTGTCAGGAACAAAAATCGGGCAATCTCATCTCTTGAGATGAGGTTTAGATTGGACTGCCTTGATTGCTGAGCCGGTGAAGCTCAAAGAGCGCACAGGCAGGATTATGAATTTGCAAGAGCACGCATATTCAGGGTTTAACCGGTTCCCGATCGGTGCCGGGATCAACTACAATTTGTAGCTGGTCCCTGCCCGGACTTGAGGCATGTCTGCGGCATAATGAAGTTGATTCTCTATAGAAGAGGTAGAAGGCGACCGGTGACAGGAGAGACAGGCTTTAGAGCGATCTTCCCGGCTCTGCGCTACCTGAAATGCGCCTTTCTGTCCTGCCTGGCCACCTTGTTAGTTATCTTGAGCCCGGCACTTTCAGCCTCAAACGAGGTCATTGGGCTTAACAACGACGGAGTGAAGGCGCTGGAAGCCGGCAACCACGGGCTGGCCATCCAGAAGCTCGAGCAAGCGCACAGGCTGGATCCCACTTATCAGTATGCACGCGACAACCTGGCAATCGCGTACAACAACTATGGGCTCACTGTGCAGAACAATCCCAGGGAGGCTATCAAATACTTTCACAAGGCGCTTTTCCTCAGCCCGAACAACCCGACTACTCTAAGCAATCTCGACGGCATCATTCGCCTGATACGCAAAAACCCTGATTCCTTCAAAGACCGGGTAGAGCTGGGAGACCAGGCCAGGCTTGCGTCCGATTTTGCTGGCGCTATCGTCGAGTACAAGGCTGCGCTCCACATAAAGCCTGATGCATCGGTCTTTGCAAAGCTGGGTGATGTCTTCAGGGTCCAGGACAGGACAGCCGATGCCATTGAAGCTTACAAAATGTCTGGCGAGATTAAGCCTGATGCCAATCTGTTTGTTCGCCTGGCGCAGGCCTACATGTCCAGGCAAGATGTGGGCAACGCTATCGCGCAGCTGGGCAAAGCGCTGGAGCTGGACCCACACGATCCGGATGTGCTGGATGCGCTCGTCATCGGCTGGGAAGCAGCGCTGAAGGAGAAGCCGACGGCACCAGAGAACCATATAGGCCTTGCGCACGCTCTCATGCAGCGCGGCGACTTCGACCAGGCCGAGGCAGAGCTCAAACAAGCGCTTTTCTTCGACAAGATGAGCCAGACAGCCAGAAGGCTACTGACAGAAATCCCCGAGAAGCGCAAGGCCTATCAGATCGACAAGCATGTTCATGTCGGCGTCGACCTCCACGACAGAAAGCTCTACGATCAGGCTGTCGAGGAGTACAAGCTGGCCTTGCAGTTTGATCCCAACTCAGCTCCTATCTGGGTGAACATAGGCACCGCTTACCAGGCCAAAGAGGACTTTGTCAAAGCGCTCGATGCCTACAAGAAGGCGCTCTCCATAGATCCCGCCAACAAGAACGCCCGGCAGGGAGTCAAGACAGCAACAGAATCCAAGGAGAAGCAGGAGCTGGAGGAAGCGGTGAAGACCGCTGCCCAGCTCTTCAAGCTCGGCAAGTATCCGGAAGCGATCGCCCGTTATCAGGCTCTGATCGTCAAGACACCGGAGGACCCGGAGATTCATTTCTACCTGGGAGCCACATATCAGGCAGCCGGGCAGCTCGATCTGGCTATGGCTCAGTACAGGCAGGCCATCTCGCTTGACCCGAATAACAAGGAGTATGGCGAGGCTCTAGAGAGCGCTAAAAGGAAGAAGGCGGCTCCAATCATAGAGATGGCTCTGGCCAAACACACACAGAAAGATTACGCGCAAGCGATAGATCTTTATCAGCAGGCGCTGGCGCTGGAGCCGAAAAATGCTGACCTCTGGAAAAACCTCTCTGGTGCCTACTATTCTCGCCAGGATTACCTCAGATCAAAGGAGTCCTATCAGAAGGCCATCAGCCTCGACCCGAAAGGACAGATTGACAATCTATACCTGATAGGCGCTATCGAGGAGCATTTCAACGATGGCCCACAAGCGCTCACCACTTACAAGCAATATCTGGCCAAGGCGCCCTCCGGGCAGTATGCCAAAACTGCCAGGGAGAGAGCGGATCTCTTAACGAAGGACCCCAGAGCTACAGTCAAGATCAAGTCTGAAGCAGAGCTCATGGCAATAAAGCAGGCAGCAGAATCCTACGACAAGGCTGTC
This sequence comes from uncultured Candidatus Obscuribacterales bacterium, assembly GCA_964409075.1. Lineage (GTDB taxonomy): Bacteria > Cyanobacteriota > Vampirovibrionia > Obscuribacterales > Obscuribacteraceae > CAYPBX01. The sequence goes on along the minus strand of CAYPBX010000038.1, from coordinate 450 downwards.
GCCCTTCAGAAAGAGAAGCTCTATGAGCAGGCGCTGCCGCTCTATCAAAAGGCGATCGAGCTCCAGGGGCAGGAAGCAGCCTATAGTTATGGGCTCGGCACGCTCTTCCAGGATCAGCGCAAGATGGATGAGGCGATTTTCTGGTACAAGAAGGCAATGGAGCTGGATCCCGGCAGCAAGGATTACCCCAGGGTTTTAGCTGCCGCCTACGACCTAAAGGCAGTCCCCATTGGAGAGGCTGCCGTCGCCAAACACACCGCCGGCGATATCGAAGGGGCAATCGAACTGTACAAGCAGGCGCTGGCCATCGTGCCTAAGAACCCAACGCTCTGGACCAATATGGCAACCGCCTACCAGAGTACCGATCAATTCAACTTTGCGCGTGATGCATACAAGAAGGCCTTTGATTTGGATCCGGAAATCGAAGCGCGGCTCCGCGCGGACAACCGG
>CAYPBX010000037.1:0-10754 GCA_964409075.1 uncultured Candidatus Obscuribacterales bacterium | reverse complement strand
CCCGGACTCTATTCGGGCCTGGAGGCGATGGAGAAAACCTGGGGGACTTCAGCCGGAGGCAAGCGGCTGAGCGCCTTGTACCGCCGGCTGCCCGGTATCTCCATCGACGTGGGCGTCATGGAGCGCGCCCGAAACGTCTGGGTGGTCCCGGCCGATTTCTCCTGGGACGACGTGGGCAGCTGGAATTCTCTGGGGTTTCTCCACAGCGCGAATGCCGATGGAAACGATGCGTGCTTCCGAAGCTGCCATGGCGGAGCCGCAATTTAAGGAGCGTGCCTTTGCTGAATATCATCTCTACACCCTCCAGGGCACAACCGATGTTAACCAGAACGAGACCAAGCAGATGAGTCTCTTCAACGCTAACGAAATTCCGGCAAAGAAGCTGTTCATATATGAAGATCAGGGCAGGATCGGCTGGTATGGCTCAGGAAGTGATGGCAGCAAGAAGGTCAATGTCAAAATCGAGATTGAAAATTCAAAGGCAAACAATCTCGGCATTCCCATGCCCAAGGGTAAGGTTAGAGTCTACAAGAAGGACGAAGATAAAGCCTTGCAATTTATTGGCGAGGACGAGATAGATCACACACCGCGCGACGAGAAGCTGCGGTTGTACATAGGTGATGCCTTCGATCTTGTCGGCGAGCGCAAGCAGCTCTCTGCCAGGAGTCCCTCCCCGAGGATTCAGGAATACTCATACGAGATCAGCCTGCGCAATCACAAGGAGGAGGCTGTAACCATTACTGCGGTCGAGCACACCTGGGGTGACTGGAGGATCCTCTCTGCCAGCCACGCCTATAAGAAAAAGGATTCTCAAACCTTCGAGTTTACAGTCGATGTCCCAGCTGGCGGTGAGGTCAAGATTACCTACGACATAAGAGTCCGAACGTAAAGGCATTAGAGGCGAGAAGGCCTTCCACTCCAGACAGATTATCTCAGCGGTGTTTGAACTAGAAGAGGTCCAGATCGTTGAGCGTCTCTTCTCCCGGATCTTTCTTTCTGTCGGGGCGGCCCTTGTCGTAAGGCGCAAGATCGTCGGATTGAGACCTGGTGGCGGCGCTGTCTCGCGTTGATTCTGTTGTCGGGCTGCGCGCTGGCGCAGGGGCAGGTGGTGCAACTCTGGTCGTGGAGAACCCATCCTCATCTCCATCTTCTTGCCTCGTATTTTGATCAGCTGATCTCAGGCCGGGACTGTAAGACTTATATAGCGTACCGTCGATGTACACGCTCATCTCGATACCAGCTCTGTTCCCGACCGGGACTGCAGGGTGAACAGCAAAGCTTCTCGACTGGTGTGGTGGCAGTGGAGGCTCGAACTCGTCAATGATTTGCTTTTCCTGCGTCCATAACGGTCGTGTCGATCCAGTCCTCTTAAGCTCAAATCTCATGGTTAGATAGTCGACAGTGTCGGGTCCAGGATTCCAGACCTGACCTGTAAGGTGAGCCTCCCCGCTGGCCGGGCTGACGTCAAGGTCCACGTTCTTCAGGGTTACGGAAGTTACGGACTGGAGAGGGTCGAGCGCTCTGGCCTTCTGCAGGTAGCCATAGCCTGCCTCGGTGTCTCCCTTGTCCATAAGCTCCCGGCCGAGCCGGGCCATATAGCTAGCCAGCTGCTTCTGGCTGGCTGGGTCTTTTAAGCCCATATCCGTTGCTTTGGTCAGTTGATCAATCGCCAGCTCCAGCTGTCCCTGGCGCTCATATATCTCTGCTGCCAGCTTGTAATTTCTGGGATTTGGGGCGATGGCATTTAGCTTCGTGATGTAGGAAAGCGCCTTTGTATCGTCTTTTGTGGCGATCAGCTCATCAGCCATCTTGCGATAGATGGTGGAGAGTCTGGCATCTGATTCGCGGAAGCGGGAGCCTGCGCGCAGATCCTTGACCTCCTCCCAGCATTTGAGCGCCAGATCCAGATTTCCCTCTTTGAGCTGCTGATCTCCCCAGGCGGCATCAAGGTCGGACAGCTCCTCGCGCTTGCCTGGGGTGCCGGCCTGGGCAAGTGGCCTCATGAGCCGGACAGCCTTCTCGTAGCTACCGCGACTGCGGTAATAGTTGGCAAGATCCGAGGCGAGTCGTGGGTCAGCGATAATGCCTGCCCCGAGCTGCTGAGCTTGCGAAATGTACTCCCAGGCTCTGTCGACCTGATCAATACCCACGTGAGCTCGAGCCAGAGCAAGGCAGATCTTCGCATCCTGCGGGGCGAGTGTAGCTGCCTTCTTCAAAGTCCCGACAGCGAATGCATACTGCCCTTTGTCTAGCTCAGCCAGTCCCTGGCGGTAGAGCTTGTCCTCCTGTCCAGGCCTGGTGAGCAGAAAGAACGTAGTGCCTGCCGAGACCAGAAGGACGGTTATGGCAACTAAAATGCCAATAGCAGGCGGAATTCCCGACCTGTGGGCATGAGACACAGCTTGGGAGCGTCTGGGGCGAGGATGATCCGAGTCAGCGGTGCCGCGGAGATTCTGGATGCTGGCAGCATGGGCTTTCCTGGTCACCTCCGCCGACATCTCCTGCGGACTGTCGGGGCTGTCCTGCTGTCGCATTAGTGCCCCGCATGAGACACAGCGCTCATACTGGGGGGGATGGTATAGTCCACAGTCGGGGCATTGCATAGGCTTAGGACAGCCAATCTGGAGCGGCTTTGCCCCGGCGGCTGGCTGTCAGAGCCGATCGGGGTTGTAACACGGGCGGCATTGGACTTTTGATTGCGCGTGCTATTTAATCTCTACTCTAGCACCGGAGTCTTCCAGCTTTTTCTTGATCTCCTCTGCCTCTTCCTTTTTGATTTTCTCTTTCACCGGATTGGGAGCAGAGTCGACCAGATCCTTGGCCTCTTTCAAGCCCAGTCCGGTAACTTCGCGCACTACCTTGAGCACTTGAATCTTCTTGTCGCCGCAAGAGCTCAAGATTACATCAAATTCTGTCTGCTCCTCTTCGGCCGGTACACCGGCAGCTCCTGCGGCTAAGGCTGCAACTGCCACAGGAGCTGCAGCTGTTACACCAAACTTGTCTTCCATTTTCTTTTTGAGATCTGCCGCCTCCAAGAGCGTCAGGTTGCCGATCTGCTCAAGCAGGTCGTCTATTGAGAGCTTGGTTGCCATTGTCATTCTCCTTTTCAGGTTAAGTGTAGGTGAAGTTCAAATCTCTTGCGGGTTGTTCTTTTGTGCCACTGCCTCTGCCAGGAGCGCTATGTCTCTAACCAGGGACTCCAGTATGCCGGCGATACTGCGCGCGCCTGAGTCCAGTCCGCCCATGATGCTCGCGAGCAGCTCGTCTTTGCCGGGAAGGCTGGCTAAAAATTGTACGTCGTCCTCCGACAGGGTCCGGCCTTCCATGACGCCGCCGCGAATGCTGCCCTTCTTGAGCGCCTTGAGGAACTCACAGATAGTCTTTGCCGGCGCTGCAGCCTCCTCATATCCGGCTACTATTGCCGTCGGCCCGACAGCCAGCTCCTTTAGCGGTTCGAATGCGGAACCGCCGGTTGCCACTTTAATGAGGGTGTTTTTCGCTATGCGGCAGACAGCTCGATTTCCGTCGAGTTTGCGGCGCAGCCCGGTTATCTCGGCGACCGACAGCCCGGTTAGATCGGCAACGATCGCCACCTGGGCATTTTGGAAAAAGCCGCGCAGCTCCTCGATTGTCTCCTGTTTTTGCTCTCTTGTGGCCATTTCTGTCTCCTCACGCAGGAAGCCGGTTCAAAAAAAATCCCGGGCTTGGCGCCGGGACCACACAAATTAAGCTGCCTCAGAAAGGCAGATGTGTGACCTCGAGCCGGCGGAGTACTCCATTAAGCCGTGTATGGCACCAGACTGTCTTCAGTCCTTGGATTGTACAGCTGCCCATTGTCGCATACAGCGGCATCACTAGCCTGGCCTTCATCGAAATGTAAAGCTTAAGGAGTATCTTAATGGCGATTCATGCAGCTTGCGCCCGAGCAAGCAGGCAGGAGGCGGTTAATTTAGGATCTCATCTTGCCGCACCAGTCGTAGAATAGGCGCTCGACGGGTCTGTCCTCAAGCAGGTGGGATTGCACGATCTCCTGACAGTCGGCAACCGTCACATGCGAATACCAGATGCCGTCCGGGTAAACGACAACCATCGGACCATTGCCGCACTGGTCGAAACAGCCAGACTTGTTTATGCGGATTTGCTGCCTCAGACCTAGCTCCATGATCTGCCGGCGCAGCTCAACAAGAACCGCCTCCGAACCCTGTCCCGGGCACGTGGAGCCGCTCACGCAGACAAATACATGCTTTCTGAAAGGCATGCATTTATATTAACCGCTCCCTCGCTGGCTGCGCCAGCTCGTCCGCTTTTGCACGCTTCGCTTTGCGCTCGTCGGCCCGAGCGCTCCGCTCGCTCCATGAGCATAGTATTCAAGAGTCATTCTGGCTCTTCGCTGCGCCAGCTCGTCCGCTTTTGCACGCTTCGCTTTGCGCTCGTCGGCCCGAGCGCTCCGCTCGCTCCATGAGCATAGTATTCAAGAGTCATTCTGGCTCTTCGCTGCGCCAGCTCGTCCGCTTTTGCACGCTTCGCTTTGCTGGATGGGCACAAGAACATAAAGGTGTCGGCAAGCGGCGCCCTCTTGACAATATTTGTCTATAGCTGAGGATCTGCGACCAATCTTGCCGACCCTTCCATCATACCTGACGGGTGAACTCATGGATGGTGCGGAAGTCTGGAGAATGTGATTGACAGGCTGGCTATCTGCCTTGAAACTCGTCTGCCGGCAATTGCTCTTTAGTGTGGGGATTGGTCTGAGCTGATCTGCTTATAATTGTAAGGAGCTTGAGCGACGGGTCTTTCACCGTATCGATTCTGCTTTTGTCGGTAAGCTCTTTCAGCTTTTCCAGGCAGCTGTCATGCAGCGGATCAACGAGCTCTGGTCTGCGTGCGGCAAGCGCCAGAAGGAGGTGGAGCCCCTTGCTGCGATCCTGATGGGAGGGACGGCAGATCTGTCGTGCCAGAGCCGCAGCCAGGAGATCGTAAGGGAAGTCGTCTGGCAGCAGATCAAGACGCGGATAAATGTAGCGAGTAGCGCGAGCGCGCACGGTGTAATCAGCGTCATCGAGAGCTGAGATCAGCTCATAGGCTGTCTCCGGAACCGAGCCGCCAAACTCGAGGAGCTCAATGGACTGATCGCGTCTGCTGGCGTTGGGGTCGCTGCCTATAATCTCGAATAGCTCTTTGCGAATCGGTGGCACCAGAGTGAGCAGATCTTCGATGATGAGATTGGCCGGTTCGTCCGAGTAATGCCTGACGCCGTCTTTCAGTTTCAAAGAGTAAGGTCGGCCCTCCTCCTCCAATTGAAAGAGCCGGTCGTGGAGCTGAGCTAAGAGCAGAAATGGCCTTTCATCAGATACGCGCACGCTGTGCGGATTCGTCAGACGGCGGCTCGGTGTCGTTTGAAAGGTCGATGCATCAGAGACGTCTACCACCAGAAACATCTGGTCTGACGGAGCCTCGACAAGCTGTATGTTCGAAGAAACGCGCTTTGCATCGAGCTGCCGCTTCAGATTTGCGGCAGCTTTCTCTATGGAGGCAAGCGGCGCGCCTGGCTTCAACTTAAGGAGGCTCTCGATCTCCTGGCGGGTTATCTGCGAGGAGCCGAAAAACTCCAGCCCGGCGTAACGATACCCTTCAGCTGCCGTAAGTTGAGCGCTGCTTATCGAAAGGGCGAGAGTGAGAAGCAGAAATATCCCGATGAAAACCCGATGCAGAAGGTGCAGGTCCGGAGAATATCTGGCTGCTTTTCTGCAGGCTGCCGATCTTTTGTCGCAAAGGTGTTGGGTCGTTCCAGGCACTTGCTTTGTCAATGTGGGACACTGCCGGCGTGGGGTTATCTCCTGGTCATGTTCTGGCGGATCTGTAAAAGTCTTGCTCTTCAATCTCACGGGAATCTTGATCTCCTCTCTGGCTGGCCTCATATAACACGAGTATACGCTTTTGCCTGCGACCTTCAGGCGATTCAGTCCTACAGGCAGGCGCTTGAGATATTTCAGCCTTGCATGCTTGCGAAACTGATGCCTTTGCTGTACTCGGGCCGCACAAGTTGCAATTTTGTAGCACTTTTTCCCTATCCTCTCCGACCATGGACGGCGTCCAGTGTCGAGAGGGGGGAGCTGTTCCTGAGGTCAATGAAAAGTTAGCCGACCACCGGGCAGATGCTACTGAATGCGCAGCTGTGGAGATGGTGGCTGGCAAGGAGGAACAAGAGATGGACATTCAACAAAATGTGGAGACTCCCCACCAAGGATCCCCTCCGGAGACTGACAACCTGCATGGTGCCCGGCAAGAAACCTTCGGAGCTCGAGGGCAGGGTGAGGTAGCTGACCTCATGCGTGAGGTCGGTACCCGGGCAGCAGAGCTGGCGGGCAGATGCATTGGTATCCTTCCGCCAATTATAATTCGTGGTCTTGCTGAGGCAGGGCAATCCGATGTTGCAAGCATAAGTCCTACGCCGCTCACTCGCGAGCAGCTTTTCGAAAAAGCAGCTGGCTCCCTTGCCGATGGTCGAATCGATCCCAAGGAAGAGCGCTTTTTGAGGAACATGGCGGTGGTTGCGCTCAAGTCCGAGGGACAGGAAGGCCTTAGTCGGTTGGTTAAGCAGATAAACGGTGCTTTGAATAAGCAGGGCTCTCCCTACTATGTCAAGACACTGGGAGAAGGGAGCTCGCAACGCCTGGCGCTATTGAAGCCGAAGCCATTTGTCATTGGAGGCATACATGGTGCCCAGGAGATTGATTCCGTCAAGCTTTTTAAATCAATTCGGAAACTGGGCAACTGAGCTTTAGCCAGGTCCTCCACCAGCAGGCGGGTCAGCAACCCGTCTGCTGGGCATCTTCTCTACATGGCGGATGCGACAGGAAGTTTTATCCAGAAAGTGCTGCCGGTTTCAGGTTGGCTTTTGACACCGATTGTGCCACCATGCTCTTCCATAATGAACTTGCATATGGCAAGTCCCAGCCCGGCTCCGGCGTTATCAGGGCGCCCTGGACCCTGCTTGAATCTCTCAAAGATTATCTGCCGATATTCCGGTGGAATCCCAGCTCCCTGATCGCTCACGGACAGCTCGATGTCATCTAGTCCTTGTGTCAACGAGACCGTTATGGTTGAGCGTTTAGGAGAGTATTTGATGGCATTGGAGAGCAGATTTACCAGCACCTGAATGAGCCGATCTTCATCGGCGTGGATCGATAGATCCGTTTCTGGTAAAACCAGGGAGATCCTCTTCTGTCCAGCCGGTCCCCTGACGGCACTCGCAGAACGCTCCAGGACCCCAGACAGCGAGCAGTTTCTCGGGTTGAGTTTGAATCTCCCCGCCTCCATGCGCGCAACATCCAGCAGATCGTTGATTAGCTGAGTCAGTCTGCATAACTCGTCTTCTGCTGCCTGGACCAGATCGTGAGCCTCCTCACTCAACTTGCCTCCTGAGCCAGCGGACAGGAGATTCAGCGATGAAAGAACGGACATTAGCGGTGTTTTCAGATCGTGGCTTACCATGGCTAAGAATTCTTGTTTCAAGCGTTCCACCTCATTCAGAGCTTCTGCCATATCATGAAATGCTGCATCCAGCCTCGCTATCTCATCGCCTCCTTCTTGCCGTGGTGATAGTGGCTCACCCCGTTTCATGCTGGCAGTGTTGTCTACTACAATCTCTAGCCTGCGTGTCATCCCGCGAGTGACGAGCAAGGCCAGAGCAATGGCGGCAAGTATGTTCAAGACCAGCCCTGCCAATACGACTTTTCGTGCCATGTCTCGCAGATGTGCTGAGGCAACAGTCTTGTTTTGCCTCTTCCTTTCGTACGCGACGGTCTCGTCGATGTCGATAAGCAGTTTGCCCGAGATTGACTCAATCTCCTTTTTCAGACTCCGCAATTGCATGAAGGTATCGAATCTGCTGCCGCTGTCAATCGCTCCCCTCGCCTGGTCGAGAATCTGCATCCCTCTCTCTAGATTGGGCTCCAGCCTGTATATCGGTGCCAGGTGCTCAGGTTCGTCTTTAGCCAGCTTCTTTAGATTGTTCATGGTGCGCGGAATCTCAGCCAGAAGGCGATCATAGCGCTCCCCCATCTTCTTGTTCCGGCTCATGGCGTAGTTAAAGAGCGTAGCCCCGGCATCACCGAACAATTTAAATATCTGATTGGCCTGCTCAATGATCGCCCGCGAGTGGGCTTCCCTGTCCGCTTCCAGCTCAGCTTGCTGCAGCAAGTATCCGAGTGTTCCCAGGAGCAAGAGCTCGAAGGCGATTGGAACGGCTACGAGAATCAGCGCCTTTTGTGAGAGCCGGAGTCGAGAAAACATAATGGGACCGATCGGCAAGCGGTGAGTAGGATAATTCCCTTAGATCTCTTGGCTTCGTAGTACCACCTGCACCTTTCAATCAAACCTGGCCCGGCACATGTCTTCGCCTGCTCACTCTCTCCAGACAGAAGGGAGGCAAACTGTACAGCGTCCGCTAGAGCCTTGCTCCTGACATGTATTTCACGATCGGGCATATCGTCTAGACTCTATGCCGATCCTTTGAGTGATCGCCCCGGAGCGCTTGCCGATAGGCGCATAACGCCTATCTTTCTCTGGTTCAAGGTACGGTTCAGGCCGGCACTCGTTCATCACGCTCAGGATGCGCCAGGGGTCCTTATCGAGGTGTTGCCTCATGGGGTATAGTGAATAAAGATTTCGCTAAGGAATCCGATTACTGTTATCAGACACTATGTAACATGGGCGGCTATGGCCAAGATTTTGATCGTAGAAGACGATCTGAGGCTGGCGGAAAACATAGGAAAGTGGCTGGTCCTCGAGAAGCATGTTGTCGAGCACCTCGAGGATGGGCAGGAGGCTACCGATCACCTGCGGTTTTATCCCTATGACCTCATAATTCTTGACTGGGGCTTGCCGGGAGTTAGCGGCATCGAGGTGTTGAGGCAGTACCGTAGCCACGGTGGCATTGCTCCGGTTTTGATGCTTACCGGCAGGAAGGAGGTTGACGAGAAGGAGAAAGGTCTCGATGCCGGTGCTGATGATTATTTGACGAAACCATTCCACATGCGCGAGCTCGGCGCCAGAGTGCGGGCGCTCTTGCGCAGGCCGCCTGAGCATCCAGGTCAAACACTGCGTTTCGGTGATCTCACACTCGATACCGTCAACCATAGGGTGATGAAGGGCGACCAGGAGATCGAGCTTCTGCCCAAAGAGTTTGCCCTGCTTCAGTTTCTCATGAGGCATCCGGGACAGGTATTCAGTCCGGAGGCCATTGTCGACAGGGTCTGGGCTTCTATATCGGAAGTCTCTCCTGAGTCGGTGAGAACTTATGTGACCAGGCTACGCAGCAAGATCGGGAGCGCCGGAGAAGAATCCGTCATAAAGAACATACATGGCGTGGGCTACAGGCTGGGCGATTGAGACGCTGATCTCAGCTCGATCTACACGCTACCTTTTGTGAGCAACGCTACTCTACATTTCCATCAGTCGAAGTTATATCTCCATATAATGGACCCGGGCAGGTAGCCATCCAGATATAAGTCGGCGGCAGGTTCTCCGTAGACACCCCTACCTGGATCGAAGATCAATATCTCGCCATCTATCTCTGTTTCCACCCAGGCGTGGGAATGAGATTGTCCGTTGCTGTCCTCATACTCTCCACGCACGAGCTCCGAGTCCAGTCCCATGGAGTCGCCGAGTGCCTTGAGCAACAGTGCTTGTTGGCTGCAGACGCCCCGGTTGATGGCTATGAACTCGCCGAGTAGTATTCTTTCTCCAGCATGCTGGTTGTTGAACTCATCATACCAATCGTATAGAACCTGCTCCGAGACATCCAGTGGCGGCATGAGCAATCTTCTGCTGTGTCTCGTCAGCTCTGTCATCAGTTGCCTGGGACTTGAAGACAGATGTTCGAAGCGCTGGTGCGCGTCATGTATTGTCTGGGTGAGTATAGGATCATTAGGTGGATCGAAAACCGTGGCCTGTCGGTCCGGATTGTCCGGAGCTCCCTGCAAGGGAGTCAACTGCCCAGTCTCATCAAGATGATAGAACCTGCCTGCATTATGAAAGCCCGGTTCCAGCTGGCCGTGGATTAGATGCCTGTGCGCGTATTCATTCGATTGGTAAATGGCCCGTGCGGAAGGACTGACGTTGTAGGATGGGTAAATCAGCCCCTCTGTGCCAGAGCTGTCGGTTTCCTGTGTCGTGATACTGTCTGCAGCGTTACCCTCTGTCTCAGGAGTGCGGCCAGCCTGGTTCGTAGAGGTTCCTCCCTGCGCTCGTAGCAAGGCTGCTTCTGTGCAGAACATATATTCGCAGCCCCCGGGAAGCCTGACAGACATCACCTCGCCACTGGCTCCAACCACAATGTCGTATCCATTCCTTCCCTGCAGGTAGGCCGCTAGCTGATTGAGCGCGGAGGCAGGATCGACTCCCTGGCTGCTCACGACAATCGCCCCTGAGTCAGCGTCCAGACGAAGATTGATCTCGGGTCTGCCTGCTCCAGGTCGACATCCAAGCAGCACATCGGCGAGCAGACCGGCTGCTTCGTTGATTTGGCCAATCGCTTCCGCCACGCCTTCCTCGGCAAGCTCCTCTCCACATTCAAAAGAATATTCGAGAAACCCTTGAGCGAAGCGGAGCTGGCCCTGACTGCGTGCGGCTGTACCAACCTCATCCAGGCATTGTCCGAGCCGGGAGAGGCTTGTCTCCGGCAGCTGTCCGCCTGCGCTTCTCAAAGCCTGACACAACCGGCTGAAGCCGTGAGCTACCCCCAGGCAGAC
>CAYPBX010000036.1:1748-10763 GCA_964409075.1 uncultured Candidatus Obscuribacterales bacterium | reverse complement strand
TGCGCCTCTAGAAAGACCCGCATGAGGAATGGTCCGGAGCCACGATGCGTCTTAAATGAGCCTTTGCCCGCAGACCGGGCTGCCGGGAAGACCGTCGTATTTGATAGTAAGTTTGTGATTTCTGATAGGGAAAATCGTTGTTGAAGCAACGATGAGAAAAGGTTAAGCTAGAGTGTGCCAATTGTCAAGTGAAAAATTTGTGAAATTTTGAGGTGAATCGGCTTTTGCTGCCGCTCCGGTAAGTGAACCGGCCTGCTTGCAGGGCTGACAAAGCAGTATTGGCAGGTTGATGAAAAGGCAGGCGCCAACTCCTTGACATACATCCCATTAAAACTAAACCGATATCGGTTTAGTTTCGAGCTGGATATGACACGAATCGGCAGGCACCCAGCAAATGGCATTTAAGCAACCTGTTAGCTTAGGCTCTCTTAATGCGAGCTGCCGCAGCTGTCTGGCAGATTGTTCTGGTTTTCTAACAGTCGATGCCGTCGATAAGGCGGACGGATGACCGCCCATCTTGTAGCCTGTGCCATCTTATGCATTCTTGCCGTGATGCCGGCAGCGCCGGCATCGGTAGAGCCGGCTTTTGCTCCTGCCCGCGGCCGGGACATAAAGAGCAGGCTGGTTTTCGACGGAGTCAGGCGTGATTATGTTCTGCATATTCCGCCCGGCTACGATCCGGCAAGATCCGCCCCGCTTGTGATTGCCCTTCACGGTTGCGCTGGTGATTTCAGTTATCAGATACGGGTGAGCGGCTTGAGTGAGAAGTCCGACCGGCAGGGCTTCCTTCTTGTCTGCCCGAACGGTACCGGGAGGTTCGGTCGTTTTCTGCTTACTTGGAATGCCGGCTCCTGCTGTGGATGGTCGCTTGCCCGGGGTGTCGATGATGTAGGCTTTATCGATGCCCTGATAGATCATCTCGGCGAGCAGTTGAACATCGATCCCCGCCGCATTTACGCTACCGGCTTCTCCAACGGCGCCATGCTCGCTTATCAGCTTGCCTGCCGCCTCTCACAGAGGATTGCAGCGATTGCTCCGGTGGGCGGCTCGATGAGCGGACAGGAGCCCCAGCCGTCCGGTATCTGTAATCATTTTTCACGGCACCGCTGACAGGCATGTTCCATACAACGGCGGATCTGGCAAGCTGGCTGTTTTCGGCTATCCTGCCAACAAGATGTCTGTGCCCTGGGCCCTTGAGTTCTGGCTGGAGAGCAACGGTTGCCAGAGACAGGCGCAGATCTCTGGCAAGGGTTCGGCGACAGTGAGGAGATACGCCGGCGGACGGGCAGGCGCTGAAGTTATGCTTGTTACTGTAAAGGGCGGAAAGCATGCCTGGCCGGGCGGGAGGCGATCGTGGCTGAGAGCCGACCGGCCGGCTGCTGATGTGCCGGCCACCGACATGATCTGGGACTTCTTCGCTTCTCATGTGAAACCATAGGGCAGTGGTTCTGCTGCCTGAAGTTGGCTTCCCTGACCGGTTATCATTTATGGGTGAGGACGAGGCAGAGATCAACAGCTGTACCCTGGCTTGACGGCGTCAAGTTAAGCTGTCTGCCCGGCTATCTCCTGCCTTTTGTCCTTGCCTGGGCATTCCTGCCGCTGGCAGCTCATGCCTCTCACGCCCAGGCGCACTGGCGCCTGGCGCTCGATTTCAGATTTCAGGGTAGGACAGATGCGGCTATCGCTGAATATGTGCGCGGTCTTGAGATTGAGCCTGAGGCGGTTGCGGCGCGCGACCAGCTCGCCATGCTGCTCCTCGAGGAGGCGGGCGACGTGGATGGAGCAATTTCTCAGCTGCTCACGGCGCTTAATTACGATCCTTCCTGCAGCTTCTGCAGGCTGCACCTGGATCAAGCTCTCTCAATCAGAAACAGCACTGCGTTCGAGCAGATTGCGCGCGGCAATCGCCTCTATGCTGAAGGCAAGCGTGAGCGAGCAGCAGCAGCATACCGGATTGCAGCTTATATCGATCCTGGTGATGCAGTTGCCCGCAACTCGCTGGCCTGGACGTTCTATAGCTTGGGGCGCATCAAGGACGGATTTGCCGAGGTTGATATTGCCCTCAAGCTCAAGCCGGATGATCCGGAATACATCAATACCCTGGCCTGCCTCTACTATGAAAATGGAGATCTGGATACTGCGATAAACACCTGGCGAAAGGCTATCAGCAAGAGCAATGAGCCGGCTGCCGCCGATCTTTACGGCCTGGCTCTCGGCATGATCTCCAGAGGTGATGATGAGCAGGCGGGCAGGTTTTTTGTGCTGGCCGTTGAGGCAGATCCGAAATATCGCGATCTTGCTTATGTTAAGGACCGGGTGGGCATGTCACTGAAAGCGGTGGCTTATCACGACAAACTGCTTTCACTAGCAGGTGATAGGCTTAAGAAGTAGCTACACTGATACTCTAGACCGGCGTGCATATATACAGATTCTAAATCTGTTCATATAGCAATCGGGTAGTGTGTACCGATGCGCCTGAATGAGATGCATCAGTTTCTTGTCCATCAAGGTGTATGTCCGGTAAAGGGTGTGGTGGAACCGGCCAGGCGCTGTGGTCTCCTGACATGGGTTCTCAAAGAATCATGGTGGTAGGCGATAGAGGCCTATCTCTCTATCTTTCTTGTCGGACGGAGGCCAGTAATCGGGCAGTGCTCTTCATGTTCACTCGGCTTCATGGGTGAACAGCTGAATATACAGTTCCCGTAACAGGATAAGGGCTCTGCCAGCCCAGCTTTAATGTCACCAGAGGGCCCTGTCCAGTATGGATCTGCTATCGCATGAAGCTGGAAGCGATCCATAGCTGAACCCGCGCGCATTTGCCAGACGTCCGCTGCAAAAGGCCTCCGATACTGCTGGCGGTGAGTAGCGCAGCAGGAGAGATGCCTGCAGCGCCAGCGCCAGCGACTCGACCAGCCGCCGTCCTTGCCCTTCAGAGCCAGCTGTAATGGCAACCAGCTCTTTGAGCTGGCCTATGTGCGAGTCCAGAAGGCTATTTTCTCCCTTTGCTTGCTCAATCTCTGCCATCAGCGCATCGAAACTCTCCGCCTCGCGGGAGAGGGCGCGCAGAACATCCAGGCAGATGACATTGCTCGATCCTTCCCAGATGGAGTTCAGAGGGCTCTCGCGAAAGAGTCTGGGCATGACTGAATCTTCTACGTAGCCGTTCCCGCCCAGGCATTCCAGGCACTCGGCTATGTGGGCAGGCGCGCGCTTGCAGATCCAGTACTTGGCGATGGCTGTGGCAATTCGCCGGAAGGCGTTCTCACTCTCGGAACTGCGACGGTCGAAAGCGCCTGCCAGGCGCATGGCAAGAAGCGTGGCTGCCTCGGATTCGACTGCCAGGTCAGCCAGAACGGCTCTCATGAGCGGCTGTTCGATGAGCCGCTTTCCAAAGGCCATGCGGTGGCTGGCATGGTGCAGCGCTTGCGCCAGGCCCTGACGCATGAGCGCAGCCGAGGAGAGCGCGCAGTCGAGCCGTGTGTGATTTACCATCTCGATTATGGTTGGTACCCCACGCCCCTCCTCTCCGATCATCCAGGCGAGCGCATCTTGAAATTCAACTTCGCTGCTGGCATTCGAACGATTGCCCAGCTTGTTTTTCAGGCGCTGGATGAAGATATTGTTCCGTCTGCCGTCAGGTGTCCAGCGCGGCATTAAGAAGCAGGTGGGGCCAGGGCCTGTCTGAGCCAGGACGAGAAAGGCATCGCACATAGGGGCTGAGAAGAACCATTTGTGCCCGGTGACGTAATACTCTTGTGCCGGTCCTGTCGATCCTGCTGGTCTGGCGGAGGTAGTGTTGGCCCTGACATCCGAGCCGCCCTGCTTCTCGGTCATGCCCATGCCTATGAGCGCTCCTGATTTGCCGGCAACTGGCATGAAGCGGCTGTCGTAGGTATTGCTTGCCAGAAGCGGCAGCCAGGCTGAGGCTAATTCGGGCTGCGTCGAGATGACCGGGTAGCCTGAATAGGTCATGGAGATCGGGCAGCCGTGTCCGGCTTCCAGCTGTCCAGCCAGCATGATCAGCGCAGCGCGAGCTACGTGCGCGCCTGGTCTTTTGTCTACCCAGGGCAGATTGTGCAGGCGAAAGCGTACGGACAGCTCCATGAGGCGGTGCCAGTGGGGATGGAACTCCACCTCATCGATCCGGCTGCCGAAGCGGTCGTGCGTCTTCAAGACCGGTGCATACTCATTGGCTTTGCATGCCCAATTGAGCGCTTCAGCAGAGCCTGCAATTGCCCCAAACTCAGTTAGAATCGCCTCAGCCCAATCAGCCCCCTCACGCTTAATGGACTCCTTGAGAACCGTGTCGGTACTGTAGAGGTTGTAATTGACAAGCGGCGGCGGCTGGTTGAGGACCGTATCAGTTGCTCTTGTTCTGGTCGGCTCCTTGGACACAACTGTCATCTTGACGAACTCCCGGGTGCGTGCGGAGAATCTCCAGTATGTAGCAGCGCGACGATTTTCTGAGTCGCCTGGTCCGGCTAGCTCTTTGTAGCGTGATTCAGCAGACGCTCGCATCCCGGAAGGCAGATCCCGCCTGAAGAGACCGGGCCCTGACTTGGGCTGTTCCTGGCAGCAGCTCCCGCCCAGACAGACCGGATAAAGCATAGCAGGTCGAGGCATAAGAGTATCAACAAAAGATCTCGATGGAGTTTTGCTTGTGGCCAGGGCCGAGATTATTATTCATGTCCGCCCGCTGGCAGTCAGGATTCAACTGGCTCTGCTCGTGCCGGTGGTGCTTCTCCTCTTCGTATTTGCGCTCTACGCGACAATCATTTCAGCGGCGAATTGGATGGGACTTCCTTCACTCCTGATTGTGCTGTTCTGGCTGGCTGTCTTTGCCGGTTTGGTGCTTGTCGCAGGATTGCTCCTGGACGACATGATTGTAATCGACCGCAGCGGCCTGTCGATTCCGTTCTCCCTCTGCCCAGGTCCGCACACCAGGCAGGAGATCCCGTGGTCCCGGCTTAGAAGCGCCATGATTGTGAGAGGCAACGTTCTGAGGCTTGAGGTGGAGGCAGGAAATCCCTTGGAAATCGATCTTTCGCGCTTGAGCCAGAGCCAATCCGGGCAGGTAGCCGTGGCTCTGGAGGTCTGGGCGCCTCAACTGGAAATCCAAGCGGTCAATGAGTGCCTTGAAGCACTGGCAGCCACAAGAGACGAGAGTGGAAAGGACGGGGCAGGCCTCTTGAGCCGCTTATGGAAGCAGGAGATGGCCGCCCGCTTTTCCTCCACGAGCTTTGTGCCGCTTACGCCCGGTCATATACTTCAATCCGGGCGCGTGTGCGTGATTAAAGTTCTTGCTTACGGCGGCTTTTCAGCCGTATATCTGGCTGAGGATAAAATTGGAACCACACTGGTGGTCAAGGAGATGGTCCCTCCCTGGAAGGGTGACGCGGCCCGCGACAGCGCTGAAAAATTCTTCAAGCGCGAGGCCGGCATACTGTCCCGCCTTTCGCATCCGGACCTGGCCCGGGTCTACGATCATTTTGTGGAGGACGGCAGGATATACATCCTGATGGAATACATAAGGGGAAGCAATCTTCGCTCCTTAGTGCATGAGAAGGGCATTCAGCCCGAAGAGAGGGTCGTGGAGTGGTCGATTGAGATGGCGTCGATTCTCTCCTACCTGCACCGGCAGAGTCCTCCTATCGTCCATCGCGACCTGACCCCGGACAACATTGTTCTGCGTGACAGCGGGCGGGTTGCGGTCATAGACTTCGGAGCAGCCTTTGAGTTTTTGTCAACTGTGACTGGCACCGTGATCGGCAAAAGATCCTACATGGCGCTAGAGCAGCTTCAAGGTAAGGCGGTGCCCCAAAGCGATCTCTATGCGCTCGGATGCACCATGTACTTTCTTCTCACAGGTACGGAGCCCAATCCCTTATCGGAGTCGGATCTGGCGGAGAGGAATCCTGCCGTCTCCCCTGCGCTAGCGGAGCTTATCCGGAAGTGTACGGCGCTCTCGAAAAAAGATCGCATTGAGAGCGCCGATGAGGTCATCAGACGACTCGGGTGGATTAGAGCAGGAAGCAGGACAGAGGGGCTGGCTGGTGAGTAACACGATCAAACCCCTAACCGATTCACTGGATTCTGGCGCACATGTGCTTGCCTACCGCGACGCGCCGCGCCTGGAAGTCCTGGTGAGGGTGCTCAACCGCCGGAGATTGCAGATCGTGCTGTTCTTTCTGTTGATAGTGCTGCTCTTCTCCTTCCACAGCAGGGGGACAATAGATGGGGCGCCTTACGACTTTACGTTCAGGCAGTATTTCATGGGACTCTTCGAGCAGCTCTACTTGATGTCAGTCGGTCTGGCAGGGGCTGCTGCGTCAGGTGTATTGGCGATGCCAGGTCTGGCTGTGCTTGCTCAACCAGCTATTCTGACAGCCATTACAGCGTTGGCAGGCTGCCTGCTCGTTGCGGCGCGCCTTAACCGGCCGCGCTGGATTGGACTCACCGATCGGGGACTGTATCTTCTGGCTGGCGATCGGGACCGCTATCGCACTCTTAAATTCATCGAGTGGACGGACATAGACTCCGTATATCTGGAGAAGCCGCTGGCAAGCCGTGGCACTGACGCCGAGAAGATCTGTCTTCGAGCAGGCAGGCTGACAACAAGATTGTGCCTGCAAAGAGTGCGGCTGCCAGCCGAGCGAGCTCTTCTTTTGGAGCATCTCAGGAAGCGGATTGACCCCCAAAAGGTGTCGCAGGAAGCAATTGAAGCGCTCGAGCCTGCTCTAGAGTCGAGCACCTACACAGAGCTGTGGTTGAAGGAGCTCGTCGACTCTTCGGCCAGATCGAGATTGACCCCGCTAAGACCCGGACACAGTCTGCACGAAGGCAAGTACACCATTCTCGACAGGCTGGGATCCGGTGGTCAGGCTACTGTCTATCGCGCTGAGCGCTCGGTCGGCACCAGACCCGATACCGTCATCTTGAAGGAGTTCGTCCTTCCGGTCTTCGTCGAAGACACAGTAAGGAAAGCTGCTATCGATCGGCTGATCAGCGAATGCTCACTTTTGTCGACCATCGATCATCCGGGGATTGTCAAGCTTCTCGATACATTTATCGAGGATCACCGAGCCTATCTGGTTCTGGAGGAGGCCAAGGGCGAGCCTCTGGATCTTCTGGTGGAGCGGAAGGGAGCGCTGCCGGAGTCGGAAGTAATTGATCTGGCGCTCCAGATGTGCAGCATTCTCTCGTATCTTCAGGGATTGTCTCCGCCCGTGGTGCACCGCGATTTCACTCCGGACAATCTGATTGTTGATCCAGCAGGCAGGGTGAAGCTCATAGACTTTTCGATTGCGCAAGAGCTGTCACATTCCTCAGCTACTGCAGCGGCAGGGAAGAGAAACTACATGGCGCTAGAGCAGTTCTACGGAAAGGCCGTACCGCCGAGCGACATATATGCTCTCGGCGCCACCATGTACCTGCTTCTGACTGCCAGGGAGCCGTCCCCGCTGGAGCCGTCCCTCCCGCGGCGGGTGAACCCGGATGTGAGCCCTGAGATAGATGCGCTCGTGGCAAAGGCGACTTTACTCTCCCTGGACGAGCGGACCGGGAGCGCTAACGAGGTTGCGCAGGTGCTGCGGCAGCTGAAGCACCGATGATGTATTTTGCCAGTACGAACTTACGGGGCAAAAGGTCATCCACCTGCTGCGCGAGTAGAGCTGCCGCTAGATGCCAGCTCTACTCGCTTGACGTCCTTACCTCTGCTGTCCTCCTGACTCTGATGTGAACTTACCAACAGACAGGTACTAAAGATTAGGAACGGCCTTTGCCCGCCACCTGGCAGCAGGTCGCCGTGTTCACCCCGATCTGCGATTTTAGAAGGTGCGGGCGTGGTGCGATGAGGGGCTGGGGAGGCTTTCTGAGCTGGTATTACATTCTGGACCTGGAACCACAATGGTGCAGGGGTGGTGCCGAATGGCTACGCTTCAGCGGGTGTGATCTTGTGATCGTCCGAAGTCTAGTTACATTGTCTCGTGGTACAGCTGTCTGTCTGGATGCTGGAAGATGAGGATGCCGGCGACAGATGTCAGCGTAAAGGCGATTAGAAGGCCGAAAGCAGCGTTGAAATTGCCGCTTGCCTGAGCCAGATGTCCGGTGATAGCTGGGGCTAAAATTCCAGCTGCGGCAAAGAAGCAGTCCATGATACCGAGACTGGTGGCGGCGCGGTCGCGCGCCAGATCGACATTAAGAGCGTAGAAGGCTGCATTGGGCATGAGGGCAAAACCAACGCCCAGCGAGATTGACGCAAGCGCCAGGGGTAGCGATGGGTGAAAAAGCACCGGCAGAAAGGAGAGCGCGGAGGCAAGCTGGCAGATCCAGATCAGGTGCGAGCGGGAAGCGCGCACGCTGCCGGTCTTAACCCATAACCGGTCCGAGATTGCTCCTGCCAAGAGTATCAGAAGTGCCGCAGTCAGCCAGGGGGCAATCAGGAAGATTCCTATCTCTTTGAGATTGAGACTGTAGGTAGACTGCAGGTAGCCAGGCAACCAGGTCAGCGCAAAGAAGAGTACGTACCCGAAGGCAAAAAAGGCGTAATTGTTTGCCACAAGTGCTGGATTGAGGAGCATAAAGCGCCAGGTTGTCCGACCTGAGGCGAGCTCCTCGTTGCGCATCTCCTGGTCATTGTGATGGTTTGCGCGCAGATGGCCCTCTCTTATGTGCGCAAGCTCTGATCGGCTTACAAAGCGCGAGCTCTCCGGGTAGTCGCGAAAGAGCCAGAACCAGATGGCAGCCCAAACGCAGCCCAGGCTGCCGAGTATAAAAAACATCACTCGCCAGCCCAGCTGGAGGATTAGAGCCGATATCAGCGGCGCCCCTATAACTGATGCCAGCGGCACTGCTGCAAGACCGATTGCTGTAGCTTTTGCTCGCTCGTCTCTTGGTATCCAGTCTGTTACTGCCCGTGTTAGAGCTGGAAAGTGAGGTCCTTCAGCTATGCCCAAAAGGGTACGCAGAGCAAAGAGCATCCAGTATCCAGAGGCTGCGCCCAGTGCCGCTGTTACT
>CAYPBX010000036.1:0-1738 GCA_964409075.1 uncultured Candidatus Obscuribacterales bacterium | reverse complement strand
ACCAGATTAGCGCAGCGCCTGCCCAGATGCGGCGAGCCCCCCACCGGTCAACTAGAATGCCACCAACCACGGTCATGATCATGTAACCGATGCCGAAGGCCGCCGCGATGTCGCCAAAGTGAGCATCGTTGAGCCCGAACTCAGACTTCAGTGGTCCGATAGCGTACGAGATGGCTGAGCGGTCCAGGTAGTTGATGATAGTAACGACGAAGGCAAGTGTAATAACCAGCCAGCGAAAGCTCGATATCTGCTCAACAGTATTCATTTGCTGTTTGGTTGGCAACGATTATAAGGGAAAGGTGCGTGAGCTAGGGGGCGACCATTGCACTGGCACTCTTCCGGAGGGGGGATTGCCTATCGGTGTTGCAACCTCGAGATTGTAATGCACGGGGTGATTTAGCGACGAGTGGCAGCGACTCATGATCATGAAAGCCGTTCCTCTTGACACTTGCCCATTAAGGGGAGAGAAATCGAGCCGGGAATCCCGTGTAGGCTCCTGTCTTGAGTATCTCCTGGCTTATCTTGCCAACCGTGGTCTCATCCGTCAGATGCGCCTCATAGTACCGCACGCTGATTGGTGATTGATCCTGCTCCAGCTCTGCTAGCATTTTGGTGCCACGGTTATTGTCAAATGCTCTCATCAATACGGCTGCATACAGTCGGGCCGCTGCGCTGCCTCGTCTGAAAATAATCTCCAGTGGTTCGCGGGCAGACTGCCCCAGCTTTCTGGTGGCGATGAAAGCATCGCGAGATCTCTTCCAGTCCCC
The DNA here is from genome assembly GCA_964409075.1 of uncultured Candidatus Obscuribacterales bacterium. Classification (GTDB taxonomy): domain Bacteria; phylum Cyanobacteriota; class Vampirovibrionia; order Obscuribacterales; family Obscuribacteraceae; genus CAYPBX01. The sequence continues at coordinate 971 of CAYPBX010000036.1, read as the reverse complement.
CCACGTGTCTTTCCATGAATTCCGCTGGTCGTACGCGGGCATATCCCCGCCAATACCCAGGTCAAGTATCGATTGCGAGAGCAGCTGTTGCAAACATTCCGGCCATTGATCTATCTTGGTATCTTCTGTGATCTGATTCTCAATTTGCTGCAAGACTAATGAGAGTGGCAACTTCTCGGGGTGGAGAAATGGCCCAAAGTCGAAGGCAATATTCATGTTTGTGCTCGAGCCGGGAGAATTCTTCGCATACCAGGCGATCATGCCCTCCCTAATAGGGCAAACAGAAAGCTGATAGTTGCAGCCTACCAGCTCACCTCCCTTATCCACCTGTAAGAAAACCAAGTGTCGCCCCGGTAGAAGATGCGTGAAGTGACAGGCGCCGGGAGATCCACCACCATATATGTACTGCTTGCCGCTCAGATTCCCTTTGAGAACATTTATCGGTTTGAAGCTTACTCGTTGGCTGTAGGGCAGATAGCCGCCTTTAGTGCATAACCAGTCGACCTTGGTGAGATCAACGACTGCAATTACCTCAGCCTTTGAGATCATCTCCTGCGGCGACATAAGCGGGACCTTTGCCCGAGAATTGGCTAAACTTAGCATGACGCTCAAAGCCGCTAGGATTAAACTCGACGGCCACCAAAATCTCATCCTTTTCATAGTACTTGAGGGCCTGTGAAGCTTGTGCGGGTACTTTGATACTACAACACTTACAGCCCCTGCCTATCGCTTTAACTCCGCAGCCATCAAAAACAATTTGCCTACTGTCCCGGTTATAACGACTGGAGGCGAATGGTTAAAGTGACGGCTCGACCGGCGTGAGCTGAACAAAGATGATAGGCTGACTTACAGTCAGATGTGTCCCTGCCGGTGAAACGTCCTTGCCACAAACAAGGGCATGCCGGGAGCTCTCGGCAGGCAGTTTCTTTAATACTGCCTGGACTTCAGTTCGACTAGCAAAGCGGCGCATA
>CAYPBX010000035.1:7119-10778 GCA_964409075.1 uncultured Candidatus Obscuribacterales bacterium | reverse complement strand
GACCGCGCCAGCCTTTAGAAACTACTGTGATATCGTCAGTTTGGGCGCTGCCGTGCGGAAAGATTTTGATCTCATGCTCACCAGCGGGGCAGAATCGTCCGCAGATGGTGGCCCGGCTGCCTTCAATGCGGACAGTGCGCATCTCTTCATGGGACAGGCCGTTCATCGTAAGAGTTGCATGGGAGCCGTCTTGAAACTCAATTGAAACACTCTGGTGGTCCACAACATCGTTGTCGCAACGGTAGACGCAACGTCCCCAGGGCCCTGTCCGCAGCGCCTCGAGTCTTCCGGCTAAGCTGAGATCGCCTGTTATGGCAGAGACAAGATAAGGATCTCTTTCCATATCGAGATAAAAGCGCGGCGCAAAGTAAGGGCAGTCATCCTCTACAGGACAACCGTCTGTGCAGCGCTCAGGAGCCCCTTCCGGCGCGTTTGCAGCCGTAAAATGTTTCAGTCCACCGGCAGATGTAACCGCAACTGGCTGCGTGTGCTCCATGAGCCAGACAATCAGATCCAGATCGTGACAACACTTCGTCAGGATCATCGGCCCGGAGTCAGACGATCGCGCCCAGTTTCCCCTGACAAAGCTGTGGGCCATATGCCAGTAAGCAAGATTCTCAGCCTGCTGCAGGCAGACGATATCTCCAGCCACGCCAGATATCAAAAGCCTCTTCAGCTGGGAGAAGAAGCTGGTGAAACGAAGCACGTGCGCCACCTTGAGCAGCCTGCCAGTCTCTTCACTTACCCGCACAAGCCTTAAGCATTCCTCAAGCGTCACCGCCATCGGTTTTTCCAGGAGGACATCATAGCCTGCCTGCATGGCTGCCACCGCCGGAGAGAAATGCAGTCGATCCATGGTGGCAATTATTGCTGCCCTGGCCTGTACGCCCGCCTCCAGTAGCTCCTCCCAGCCTGCAAAGACACGCCTGTCCGGAATATGGTGCTGGCAGGACAAGCGAGCTCTTCTAGAGTCGTCGATTTCTGCTACCGCGACAAACCTGAGCTGCTCTGGGTGCTCAAGCGCATACTGCCCGTAGACAAAAGTTCCCCTCTGCCCGGCGCCTATAAGAATTGCATCAACTGGTGGCATAACTGGTGCTGTCCTGACTCCCCGCTGCGCTCCACGATGTAACGAGATCGCCTCAACTCTAGCCTGGCGCCCCCGCCTTTTCTGTCCGGCGTGTCTCCTCCTGCCTGAGGCTATCGAGAATCTTCTCACACTGTCGAGTGACTCTTCCCTGCTCATCACCTCTGCCCATATCAGCAAGCAGCCTGGCATAACCCTGCAGGGTCAGGAGCAAGGTCAACCGCTCCCGGAGCACGCTTGTGCGGCGCCGGGCAAGTGCACGCCTGTATAGAGCTTCTGCCTTGCGGAATCTACCTTGAATTCTAGATACCTCAGCCAGGCGCACAAGCTCCAGTGTGATGTCCTCTCCCTCCCGCCTCTCCTGCTTCAGTGTCAGCGCTTGCTCGAGATCGTTCTCTGCTGCCTCGTACCTGCCCAGGATGATGTTCTCGGTTGCCTGTTCAAGTTTCAGGTCGATGAGGTCGTCGACAATCCACTTCTCCAGTTGCCCGGCTTTGAGCCGGCCGACGGGCACAAGAGCGCTGACATGACCCTCGAAATTCCACTGCCATATACGGCTTTGGATCTGAAAGGAGACATTTTTCCAACTCACTACCTTCTGCTTCGCCAGCTCGTCAAACTGATCAATGAAGCGTCGAGCCAGCTCGTACCTCTGTGCACCCGTCTTGAGAAGATCAATCTGCTCCGGAATTAACCGGACAGCCTGAGCATATTTGCCCTCTTTGATGTAGAGATCAGTCAGCTGCTGTGTAGTAGCCAAGAGCTCCCAGCAGTTGAGCATTCTGTGCATCGAAAAGACGGACGGTTGTTGATAGGCAGTGCGCTGGATGGCCAACGCTCTTGATAAGAGCGGCTCGATGCACTCTTGGTGCCGGCCGGTCAACTCGTAGTATCCGGCAATATGTTTTAGTCCCCTGGCCACATCGGGGTGGTCGTTGCCCAGGAGGAGTATCCGCCAGGCAAGTGACAGATATCTGCGCGCAAGCGTCCCCCAGCCGTACTGTTGCTTGACTTCCAGCTCGAGGGCCTGCCGGTCAAGCACATTGCTGTCCGGTCCCCAGAAGACAACGGAGACGAGAACCGTACAGAAGATGCAGAAGACAACCAACAGGGTACAGAGGATGTTGCCTGCCCGGCTCGGTCCTTGCAGAACAGCCGTCCGTCCTTTGAAATTAAACGCCATAAACTAAGTATATACTTTAGGCCAGCCAGACTCGCGCCCAATTGATTATCGATAAACCAGACACCAGGCGCTGCCGGGAAGCTGAATGAAAGTCACGCTCAACTTGCCTCAGAAAGGACTTGTTCTCGTAGCACTGCCGCTGGCGCTCGGCCTGGCCCTGGTGCTCACCCTCTCCATATTGCTTCGCCAGTCTGAATATGAGGCTGCCAGAGAGGCTCATGCCAGAGAAGTGTTCATGCGCGCCTTTTACATGCAGCTGCTTTCTAAGCGAGCTGCTAGGGCAATAGTCGTATATGTCGAGTTCAGGGATGCTCGCCACCGTGAACTTGTCAATGATTATGTCCAACGATTGAGCGATGAGCTTGACGCTCTCGCCAAACTCTGCGACGAAAACCCTCGCCAGGCGCGTGGAATTGGGAGCATGCATGTGCGGATGGGCGAGATCATGCGTCAGTGGCAGGATCTGCTTGCAGGGATTGATAACCGAGAGAGCAAGGAGGGACTCAGGCTAATCGCCAGATCTGCCTGGCAGTCCGATCACGAGCTGCAGAACGAGATCGAGGACCTTATTGTTGAAGAATCACGCTATGCCATCACCGAAAAGAATGAAGGCAAAGCCTGGCGCAATCAAATTAAGACTGTACTGGTGGCAGCTGTAGTGCTGAATATAATCCTGGCCATCTTCCTCTCTCTCCTCTTTAGCAGCAGCATCACCAGGCGTCTGGCTACCCTGGCAGATAACATGGACCGGTTGCTTGCCGGTGAACCGCTTAAGCAGCCGCTTAAGGGTATTGATGAAATCAGCGAGATCGATCGATATTTTCACAGCATGGCTGATGCTTTGCAGGAAGCAAACAGAAAGCAGCAAGCAATTGTCGAGAACGCCAGGGATGTTATCTGCTCCATCGACGACTGCGGCAGATTTGCTCTTCTCAATCCAGCCAGTGTGCGCCTCTGGGATTACTCGAAAGACGAGCTCATGGGGAAACATTTCACCGCAATACTGGCTGCGGATCAAATTCCAGCAGCTGAGAATTTCTTCAGCCGGATTAAGGCAGGTGAGCCGATAGATTTGCTGGATACCCTTGTCATACGCAAAGACGGCAGAGCCGTCGACAATCGCTGGTCTGTGCACTGGTCCGAAGAGGACCGTACCTACTTCTGTGTCGTACACGACACCAGTGATCAGAGGCATCTCGAGAGAGCCAAGCGCGAATTTCTCTCAGTGCTAGCAGAGGACCTGCGCACGCCTCTGTTATCCGTGGAAGATTCGCTCCAGCACCTATCTGACGGAGATTTCGGCCCGGTGTCCCAACAGGTGATAGACCAGGCCCGCTCCGGCGAGCGCAATGCTGAAATGATACTCAACCTGGTCAGCGAGCTTCTCGA
>CAYPBX010000035.1:0-7109 GCA_964409075.1 uncultured Candidatus Obscuribacterales bacterium | reverse complement strand
TTGACTGCCGGCAATGTGGATCTAGCTCTTGCTGATGCACCTCTCAAGCAGATCTTCGAACGCACGGAGAAATCTGTGGCACCGCTGGCGGCTAACCGTAGCGTAAACCTGGACTTTCAGGCAACCGGCGCTATTGTGCGTGTCGACCCGCGCAGATTAACGCAGATCTTGATCAATCTGGTGTCCAATGCAATCAAATTCTCTCCTCCGGATTCAACAGTAGCAGTAACAACCAAACATAATGGCAACAGTCTCGAAGTGTCCGTTGTCGATCAAGGAAGAGGCGTTCCAGACAGGCTCAAAGAAAAGATCTTTCAGCGCTTTGAGCAGGCAGAAACCGAGGATGCTACCCTCCGTAGAGGCTCAGGCCTTGGCTTGTCGATATGCAAAATGCTGGTAGAGGCCCATGGCGGTGAGATAGGATGTGAAAGCGAAGAGGGCAAGGGCAGCCGTTTCTGGTTCCGCATAAGGAAGATTAGCGCATCGGCCTGAGCCGACCGATGAGCTGCGGACACTAAAGATACATGGGATAGCATTCAGCAGAAGGAAATGGTCGACTCTCAAACAACAGACAGTCAGTGTTCCATGCCAAACGGTATCCCAGGCTGCAACCTGGTGCCTGAAGGATTTGCCTGCCTATGAAGCTCAATCTCACCCTTTCCCAGAGCGGTCTCATTCTTGTCGGGTTGCCGGTGACCTTTGGCCTGGCCTTTGTGCTGGTGCTCTCCATCATGCTGAAACAGTCAGAGACTGAGGCCTACAGGGAAGCACACGCCAAGGAGGTGCTGCTTCATGCCAATCATTTCAACACCCTGTGCTTTGAGATTGCAGAGGCTATGATTGGTTATGCCAGGCAAGAGACGCCTCGTCTTGCGAAAGTTGTCACAGAGAAGCGGAGTCAGATACTCCACCATGTGGAAGCGCTAAAGAGGCTCTGCAAGGACACTCCCAGCCAGGCGAGGCTGGTAGCAGCTGTAGAGATGCTCATCGACCAGATGTCTGCCTACTGGGATGGAATCCAAAGGAAAGACGGCATACGGCCGCGGCCAAGAGAGCTGGATGAGATTGCCCAACTGATTGCACAGGTGTACCAGGACCTTATCAGCGAAATGGCTAGCTTGATCATGGAAGAGTCGAGATTTGCCAAATTACAGGGCGACGATGCAAGTGACTGGCGGGCGCGCGTTAAATCAATATTGATAGTGACAGTGATAATCAATATCATCATGGCGCTTGGTGTGGCCGTGTTCTTCACGCACGGCATTGTCGGCCGGCTCTATGTGCTGACGGACAATATTCAGCGGTTCGCGGCTAACCGAACCTTGAACCCTGCTCTGGAAGGCGTCGACGAGATCAGCAGGATAGATCGCCACTTTCACAGTATGGCTGCTGCTCTGACGGAAGCTAACCGGAAGCAGCGTGCCATCATCGAGAAAGCCCGGGACGTGATATGCACTGTTGGCGAGGACGGGCGATTCATTCAGACCAATCCCGCCTGCTCACGGCTGTGGTGGTATCAACCTGACGAGCTGTCTGGCCAGAACCTGGCGGAAATATTGCTACGCCAGGATGTCCAGCCTGCTCAGGAATTCCTAAAACAAGTGAAAGAATGCGAGACTTCCGACTTTCTCGAGACCAGAGTCGTTAGGAAGGACGGAAAGGTGCTCGACAACTGCTGGTCTGTGCACTGGTTCAATCAAGACAGAGTTTACTTCTGTGTTGCGCACGACATTACTGAGCAGAAGAGGCTCGAGGATGCCAGGCGTGATTTTTACTCGATGCTGACGCACGACCTTCGCACACCGCTGACAGCGCTGGCTGGATACCTAAAGCTTCTCTCGGCCGGAGTTTTCGGCCCGCTGCCAGAGCCGGCTGAAAAGGAGATTGCTGCAGGAGAGCTGAAGGTCGAGATGGTGCTGGGTCTCGTAAACGAGTTTCTCGATATGGAGCGCTTCTCGGCCGGCAAGGTAGAGCTTACGCTCAGCGATATCCCGCTTGAGCAGATTTTCTTGCAAGCCAGAGATGCCACCGAACTGCTGGCCCGGCCGAGCGCCATATTGCTGGCCTTTGACGAGACAGATCTGCTTATCCGAGCGGACCGCCACCGGCTCCTGCAGGTAGTGGTCAGCCTGATCGCCAGCGCTATCAAGGCTTCGCCGGCAGGGGGCACCGTAAAAGTCACGGTCAGTCACAAAAATGATTTTGCCGAAGTGTCGGTTATCGACCAGGGTAAGAGCATACCAGAGGAGCTCAGGCAAAAAATCTTCGATCGTTTCCAGCAGAGAGAGATTGAGGGTGCCACCAGTCGTAAAAGTTCGCGGCTGGGGCTTGCATTATGTAAGATGCTCATCGATGCCCATGGCGGAAAAATAGGATATGCCTGCGATGGGGAGCAGGGCAGCCGCTTCTGGTTCCGGCTACAAACGATTACCGGTTCATGACTCTCCTGCCCGTGAGCACCGGGAGAGGCAACCCGTATGTCCCCGACGTTCAGGCAGCTGGCATGAGCAGGGTGGCAATATTTACGCGATTTCGCCAATGGACAGACAGGGTTGGGTACGGCTTAAATGGAAACAGAGAGCTTAACTTGCTCTAATCGCCAGGAAGTGTTGCCGCAGCCAGTGCAATCAGGCCGCTACACGATCCTCGCGGCAGTTTAGTAACAGCAGCAAAAGCAACGCCCAAAGCGGCCTGTTGCATCCATGCTCTGCCATTTGGGCGTAGTCTTCTCAAGGAGGAAGGGCGTATGCGTTCGCGTCGATACTCTGGTGCCGTCTTTGCCCTGGTACCAATATTGTTCCTCGTACTGGCGGTAATCACTGCTGCCTTTTTCATAATGTCGAAGATGCTTGGAGGCGGCAGGCAACTGCAGAGCGCCGTCGATTCAGGAAGCCTCAATGTCGCAAGGCTGATTGCCAAGAACATATCTGTGCCCTTGCAGGGACAGATAGAGAAAGATAACTTCATCAAGCTTACCGATAGAGACAGCAGAGGAATGAACCTGCTGTCCATCAATCGTGCCATCGGGCAGGCTATCCTGGTTGCTGCCAATGCTAAGGAGATTGGAACAGAAAAGGCAAAACAACGTGCAAAGGAGCTCCTCGACGTAGTCCAGGCAGGACCGCAGAGTCTGTCGTCCAGATTGTCCCGCCGGCTTGAGGAATCAGGCTCGCCAGAAACGTATTTCAGGGCCATGGCACATCGCAACAGCACACACATGCTCTCCAGCGACAGGCTGAGGCATCGCGCCGATCAGTATAGGGTTGGCTGGGTGAACAGAGGCACACCCAACAACCAGGGTGCTGCCACAAACGTGTCGATCGATCCTGCAAGATATCCGCTCCTGCGACCGTTCCTCAGCAACGTGCCTGATCCCAACAACGAAGGGCATCTCTTCCTGAAGGGGTACAGCGATATCGAGTTCGACTTTGGAGCCGCCGGCAGGGCAATTGTCCAAGGCGTGACCTTAAATCCTGGGCAAAGCCCACACTTGATCTCAGCATCCATCTTCCAGGAGAACAGCCGTTCCCCCTATGAAAACAGATCCGGTGCGGTGCCTCCGAACGCCTTTCGATCCGCTGCCCTGCTCACCACACAGGAAGGCAACACAACCATGGAAGCAGCGTCGGTAGTTGCAGCGCTCGGGTCGACTTTTCCAGCATCATTTCAGGGCGGTTATATCAAGGTCATCAATCCTCCAGGCATACCCACCGGTCACGCTCCCTGCACCTCAGTGAACAACCCTACCAATAATGAGCTATTGAGCGGCGTGCACATAGCCAACAATGATGCCTTCTCCACCAGCCGACAAGCCCTGGAGAAGTGGATCACTTTCAATAACAGAGGGCGTGTCGGGCAACGGCCCAGTGGTGTTGGCATTTTCGATCGCGCAGGCAACAACGCTTCCCCGGCGGTGCTCGAGAGGATTACTGCCATGGGAGATCCTTGCAGTAGATGCACCTACCTGAACCTCAGTGGTACAGGACAGATCAACAAATGTACCGAGCTTTACCCTTCCTTCCTCACTGCATACGGATTTACCGACGAGCGCAGGATCAGGCCGCTGGAGTACCTTGCAATCGAATACAGCAAGCATGAGCTGATCGATCGCTATTTCATATCCTGGTCAAACAATGGCATATGCCAGCAAGTTGGTCCTCCACCACGCCCCACAGGATTGAGGAAGTATGACCGCTTAAAGGAGTATGTGGCCGTTCCCCAGGGGAACCCCTGGGATCCGCGATGGACACGCAATCAGGTGCTGATAAGGGACAACACAATTAAATTCAGCACGGCAGGCACCATTCGCGAGTACCTCAAGCAGATAGGCACTGACACAAACGGCCGCAACGTTGAGGCGGAGGTGCTGGCAAGACTGAGAAATATGCTGCTCCAGATCAAGCCGAATATGACGCAGGCTGAGTTCGATAGTATAGTCGACATGACTGAGGCGGAAAGTCTTCTCGAGCTGAATACGACCTTCTATATTTATCAGAGGAACGGCAGGCTGGTAATCACCCAGAGGCTGCCTGAGGATGTGAACCTGGCCCTCGAGACGGATGGAGTTCCAGATACTTTTCGGTCCTCTCCGTTTCCGGTCGTCGGGAAGAGCGTCAACCCATTGCATGAGCTCGGCATTCACTATGCCCTGTTTACCGAGCACACACCGTGCAATCCCGTGGATCCTGCCTCGGTGCTGAGGGCTCATGATCTCGTGCAGGTGACACGAAGCAGCGGCTTCGGCAACCTTTTGGGTGAAATCCGCTTCGGTCATGGTGTGCAGGGTTGCTCCCAGTTCTGCGCACCCAACTAGGCATGATCAGCTGCCAGGGGAGAAACTAAAAGGCTCTACTGCCTGTATGACAGCCTCAGATTCTTGGAGGAGAGGAGAAATGGTCAGGAGAAAGTTTGAAGTGGTACGCTCAACTGCACAAGCCGCAATCACCATGGCCCTTATATTACAATCAGCGGCTATCGTCCTGGCAAAAGAGGTGGATCGCCGCGCGGGCAACACACAGACCAACTCCTGGAGCTACCAGCGCAACCTGCAAGAGTTTCGCTCTCGTGATATAACGAGCATCCCTGAGATCCCGAACCTGCCCGGCTTTACAGGCAGGTGCAAATTTCAAGACGGGGCCGAGTTTCCGCACATAGCAAGTGGCCGGGTCGTGAACTACCGCTTCGCTGCCATGGAAGCGCCTGACGACGTGGCTGCCTGGTACCGCAGCGCCCTGGCCATCTCGGGATGGGAGCTTGACGGGGCCGTCCTCAACCAGCGCGCCCTCCAGGCTACCAGAGGCAGCGATCAGGCACAAATTATGGTGATGCCATCTTCAATCAGGGGGTTTCGCAGCGATGTCCTTGTCCTTTATCAGGCTGGAAATCAACGCAATGACTAAGAGGCTACTGCGAATGTCACCCGACTCTAGACGACTTGCGACAGCTCAGGAAGCCAGGCTCAAAAGCTGCTGTGCTGGCTCGACCATACCGGAGGTGGCGCCGGCCCTTCTCATTCTCATTCTTGTGGTGTTGATGCCGCTGGTCAACCTGCTGGCCCTCACCTTCTCATTCGGTGCCGGCTGGTACCTGAACTTCGCGCAGGCTCGAGAGGCAGCGCTGACTGCCGTGGTGAGAGACAACGCGGTCAGCAACCAGAGCGCAGTTGAGGCAGCAGTGAGGAGGATACGCCGAAACTGGGCCGGTACCGGTATAGGTCGCTTTACAGGGGCAACGCGATTGGAAGAAAACGTGGAACTGTCTGCGACTCCAGAGGAAGGTCCGTTACGTTACCTTGCCACGACTACAACCATGACGGTTCAACCGATTTTGAGGGTTCCACTGTTCATTGATGTTCCGGGGTTGAGCGCACCGGTTGCCTTTGCATATGTTTCCCAGCGGCCGGTAGAGGATGTGAGATAAATCCAGAATTTGGAGGGCAGTCATGAGAAGGAGAGGGAAGAGCTCGAGAAACAAGGCACAAAGCCTTGCGGAGGTTGCGCTGGGATGTCTGCTTATGGTGCCCTTTGCCTTGTTCTTGCTCGACATCTCTGCCCTTGTCCTGGGCTGCATCGCAAACCAGGAGCTCGCGCAGCGTGCCGCACGAGCGGCAGCCAACCGTCCGACACCTGCTGCAGCCGAGGCAGCGCTTCGTCAGATCCGGGAGACCTTCACCGGAGGCAGAATCATAAGACGCATAGAGTCGCTCAGAATTATCGAGTTCGATATTCAGGGCAATCAAGGCATTCGCGTGAGATCTGAGTTAACGATTGCCTTGCCCGTGCCCGTTCCTCTTATACCCAACAACGGGCAGGAGCTGCGATTTGTCGCTGAGGCATCCCAGCCGATTGTAGCTCTGGCTGCTGTGCTGGAGTAGAGATCCTACCTCGACGCCCCAGATTCAGGACACCAATCCAGGGGTATAAATTGCCAGGGGGCACGATCTGGCACTTGTATGTTTAAGCGGTACAGCACTCTTTTAAACCTTTGCTTGCTCTACTTGACGGCCGCATCTCCTGCCTGGGCGGGTCGTTACCTTGATATGGGCCTGCACCTGTTTCAACGACAGGACTACAGAAATGCATCGAAGTACTTCCGTGCAGCAGCAAAGCTGCAGGACCATCCAGCAACAGCAGCCTTTTATGAAGCTCGCTGTTATCAGCATCTGGGGGAACAGGAAAAGGCCAGAAGCATGTACCTTTATGTAATTGAGCATTTTGGCACCAGCCGGGACGCCCAATATGCGCAAGCAGCTCTGCGAGCCTTGTCCCCTGGCAGTAGATCCGACAACCAATCGGCCAGCCTGGAGAGCGCCCAGGTACCTTTTATGGTGGATCATAGAACCAGTCATATACTGGTTCCCGTAAACATCAACGGCACAACGGTCATGATGATCTTCGACACCGGTGCCGACATATGCTTCTTCACGCGCAGCCAGTGGGAAAGAGCAAAACTATCCGGCAGGTCCACACAAAAAATTCGTATGAGAGGTGTAGGTGGCGAAACGGGCGGATCAGTTGTAGAAGTAAACATGGAGATAGGTGGTCTTACGCGGCAGGTAGCGGTGGTAATTGAGGAGAGCGGTAGCAGCGACCAAAGGCTCTACCCACTCC
>CAYPBX010000034.1:6845-11105 GCA_964409075.1 uncultured Candidatus Obscuribacterales bacterium | reverse complement strand
AGCCAGGACTCTGGGCAGACGGCTGGCAGGGACGTGGATAGAAGATTCTATGCGTTTCTCTCCACTTGACCAGGCATTTAAAATTTTGAACTTTTTGTAGCCTTTTGACGTATTGATCATGATCTGAATTTACCAACACCCTTTTTTAGGAGCTAGTTGAAAAGATGTCAGTATTTAAATTGATTGTCGGTTGCGCCAGCATGGTTTTGATGTCTGTTGGTGTGGCGCCTGCCCTGGCTCAAGAGGATTTCCCAGCCCCTGAAATCGATGCGTCTCCATTTGGTCCTGGCGGAGAGTTCGTGATGGATGGGCAGGAGCAGTTAGCGCGTGGTATGCACATGCGCGGACCCGGTATGCCCGGCATGTCACCAGGCGGCGGTGGGCCGTTTGCTGGACTGGAAGGCGAGTTGGCTCTTACTGATCAGCAGCACGAGAAGCTGTACGAGCTGAGGAATGCTCTCTTGAATGAGGTCGGACCACTGAAAGCGCAGCTTCAAACAAGTCAGCGAGAGCTTAAGGACATCATGACCAGAGCTGAGATCAATCCTGATCAGGCCAGGATTGTGCAGCAGCGCATCAACAAGGTGCAGGCAGCCATTGCTGATCTGCATCTCAAGAATCGACTCGGCGCTCTTGCTGCGCTTACGCCTGATCAGAGAACCGAGCTGCGCCGGTGCATGATTAAGGGACCTGCGGCGCAGCCCCATAAGGGTCAGAGAAGACGCCAAGCTTTCCAGCGCGGGTTTGGGGAGCGTCTCCGCGAAGGAGGACCGGACGACAGGATGCAACGGCCTTAAGCTGGTTGCGCATGAGCAGAGGAAGATCGATCGGTGACACCAGCCGGGATGCCTACCGCCACTGGGTCTCGATTGAGTTGCGATATGGGGACACCGACAGGCAAGGACATATCAACAACGCAGTATTTTGCACATTGCTGGAATCCGGGCGTGTTGCCTTTCTTTTTGATGGGGAACAAGCGATTTGTGGCCCTGGCCAGGGCTTTGTCATCGCCAGGCTGGCGCTGGACTTCTTGTCGGAGATGAAATTTCCCGGCACCGCTGAGATTGGTTCGCGCGTTCTGTCTATTGGCAGCAGCTCCTTTACCATCGGGCAGGCAATTTTCAAGGACGGAGCCTGCTGCTCTACAGCCGAATCAGTGCTGGTTCTCATCGATGAGTCGACTGGAAAGTCTGCTTCTCTGTCAGAGGTGGTTTTGGAGCGCCTGCGCGCTTTAAGTTGAGGTTAGTTTGCAGCTGTGGACCCTGTGAAAATGAGCGCTGGCCCCGGGCATGGATCGGCCTATCCACCTATAACTTTAGCTCAACAAAGAGAGCTACCACGCCCGTCTCTGTCCCAGTTCTACCACATCTGGCACGAATGCCGAAACCGATGGCCAGACCGTCATGAGATGAGTTAAGGTAATGAGCAGGCTCGGCCTAAGCTACCCGGACTGGGCAGGTGTTTCTCAAGATGAGTTGGTCCTGGCCATGCGTATGTACAACGGTTCTGTCTGTGCGGTCGGTGAGGGCACGGCGTTGGTCCTGACCATGTGCGGGTACAACTCTATGTGAAGGAACAGTCGCTAGCGAGAATGGGGTTGGATATATGACAATTATGGTCAGTTGTTGGGGGAGTAAGCTGAAGCAGGCATCTATTCTAATTCCTGCCTGCCGCCAGGCAACGGCTGTCGCTCTCATCCTGCTAGCGATGTGGAGCTATGGGCTGCTACAGCCGGGAGGCCATCCTGCTGCTTTTGGCAGGGTAATGAGGCTTAAACCCTCTGACATGATCGCTGAATCCCAGCTGATAGCGCTGGTGGAGATAGCCTCTGTAGGAGAGGCTATGACTCAGGGGAAGTCATGGACATTCAGCCGTGTTGCCGATGCTCAGGTCAAGAGAGTGATTAAAGGCGATTGTGCTCATGCTCTTAGGATTTATGGGGGCGAGGATTTTCCCTGCGCTCAGACCGAGCTTGGCAAAGGGCTTTTTCTTGTATTCTTGAAACGAGACGGTCGCTTCTGGACCGGTGCCAACTTCGAGCGCTCGCTGTGTCCTGTGGCAGACAATGTGGTGGACTGGTACGACGACAAGTACATGCCCCAGAAGGTGTCTTTGCCGGAGCTTATAGGCAGGATTGAAGCGCAGCAAGCCGCTAAGTAGTAAATTTTCGTCCAAATATTCAGTCTAGGATGTTGAGCCGGGCGGTCATTCCCTGGCGCTTAAATTGCTGGAGCCGTACTCCCGCGCGTACGCATGACCTTCTGGGCGGGCGTACCAATTTGAAGAGGTCGTGCGGTGCCTGTGTGAGTGTCTGACCATGATGGTATAAGACTGTAGGGCTAGCCAATGGTCTAAAGCAATAAAGCGACCCTGCTTCAAGCATACATCTGAGATGAATCAAAATAATCCCTGGCAGGAGATCCTTGCACAAGCAATGAAGCTTAAGCTGCTGGGTCGCTTTTGCGATGCCCAACGTCTCCTTGAGGAGACCCTGAAGGGATATGAAACTTTAAGCGGCTCGAAGAATCACGCGCAGGCACTTCTTATGCACGAGCTTGGCGATCTGTGTCTGTCGCTGGCGCAAATCCGCCAGGCAGACCAGCTCTTGAGGCAGGACCTTACCCTTAAGGAGAGAGTATTCGGTTCCCACGCTCCCCAGGTTGCGCTTACCTTGAGAGCGCTGGGAGATCTGGAGGAGATGAGAGGCGACCTGAAGGCTGCTGGCAGATACTACGGCAGGGCAAGGGAGATATGGCTTGATTTTCTCGGTGTCAGAAGAAGCTCTGATGCGGAAGATGTGCATGATTTCAACAAGTTGTATGGACCAGCTTATGATCAGCCAGAGGGTGATGTTGTCGCCGGGCTCGCCTTTCAGAAGCAAAAGGACATTCAGAATCCATATGGAGCCGATATCTGCCGGACTCTTCTCGAGCTTGCGGAGCTCTATCTCCGCTTGGAGCGACTGCAAGCGGCTTCAACACTGCTCACGGCTGCGCTTAAGTCATGCACGAAGATGCACCAGCCAGACAGGGCTGCGTTGACTTCACGCATCCAAATTGCGCTTGGGGAGATCCAGTCGCTTGGCGGAGAACAAAGACAAGCAGAAGAGCACTTTCATAGCGCTCTGTCAGATCTCCAATCGGCTTGCCTGGGCCAACATCCTTCAGTAGCACTGGCCAAACAACAACTGGGGGTGTTGTGTCTTGAGCAGGGCAGGATAGAGGAAGCAGCGGACTTTCTCAGGGACGCGGCGGCCTTGCAGAGGTCGCTTCTGGGAGGTGAGCACCCGGCATATGCTGAGTGCCTCTACCAGCTCTCGCGTGTCTGCCACAGGCAGAGTGATTTTCGCTTTGCCACGTCTTATGCCAGGCAGTGTCTTGAGATCATCAGGAAAACCCTGGGGGAAGGACACAGACGCAGTGCACCGGTTATCGAGCATATGGCAAACATACATTGCCAGCAGGGCGATTTCAAACAAGCGGAGAAGGGTTATTTCCTTGCTGTCGAGACTGTCATGCGCGAGAGCGGGACACAGCCAGCTTATGCAGCACGACTGATGGATAGACTGGCCGAGCTGTACCTCAGGCAGGGACGACTGCGCAAGTCGGAGTCGATGATGCGGCGGGCGCTGGAGATCAGACAGGAGAGACTGCACCCGCGCAGCCCCCTTGTGGTGAAGACCTTTGAGTCCCTCGGCAATCTGTATCTCAAATGGGGGCATTTCAAGGATGCCTTTGGCTCATTCAGGCATGCTCTGGAGCTGATTGATAAGGGCAGCCGGCCTGACAAGCATACGGTTGAGCTTAGCGTGGGTCTGGCCCGAGCGCAGCACCTTCAGGGTCGCTACAGGGAGGCCGAGAAGGGTTTTCTCACCTGTCTGGAGCTGTATAGCGAGATCGAACCCCCCGAGAGGAGACGGCAGGTGGAGGTGCAGTGCCTCCTGGCTGACCTGTGGCGAGATTATGGCAAGTCCGATGAGTGTGTCGAGATCTTGTTGAGGGCAGAATCTCTTGCAGGACGCGATGTTCGGTTGCTTACGCAGTGCCGGCGCTTACTGGGCAAATTTTATGCAGCAGTAGGCGATCTGGAGAAGGCAGCCGGCTGTCTGAAAGGTGCTCTTTCGATCGCCAGGCAAGGTACCGATGAGCTGCCTGCTGAGGATGCCTGCCTGGTTCTAGCTGATTTAGGGCTGCTCCTCTGCCTCACTGGAGAGAATGCTGAGGCGAAGGAGACTCTCAACCAGGCATATGAGCTTTCCCG
>CAYPBX010000034.1:0-6835 GCA_964409075.1 uncultured Candidatus Obscuribacterales bacterium | reverse complement strand
GAGCATCCCGATACCCTGGCAATTTATGGGTGTCAGGGAGAGGTCCTGGCGGCCATGGAGGGCTATTCTTCGGCGCTTAGCCATTACAAGCGGTGCTTGGACGGATTGCTTTCCTGTGTGGGTGAGAGGACCCCTTACGTGACCGACCTCCTGTTGAGGATAGCCAGGCTCATGGCGAGGCAAAATCAGCTCAATGAGTCTGACCGGCAGTATCAGAGAGCTATTCAATTGATAGTGCGCGTCTTCGGTGATCGGCATCCCGTGCTTGCGCCTGTGCTTGTTGAGCATGCTACCGTATATCACAAGATGAACGAGTTTCCCAATGCTCAACCGCTCCTGATGAAAGCAGCATCAATACTGGATGACAATCTCGATATGGGGGCACCGCAAGCAGTGATGCTCTGGGCCAAGATTATGCAAATCACTTATGGAAACGGCAAAAAAATGCTGGGAAAGGGCATGCTCGGCAGCTTTCTTGATCATTGCAGTGCCGCTCCACGTGTATTCGACACACAGCTGGGGAAGGTCTGTCGGGATCTCTGCGACTTTCTCCGGCAGAGAGGCTTTACAGAAGAGTCTGCGCTGATCGCGAGCAGCGTGGACAGGAGAGGTGCTACTGCTGAGAGAATGCAACCGTGAGATGTCGGGAGCGCGAACCCTCCATTTATAGAGCCTTGGTCATGGAGAGGCATCCAGCTCTTCCTCCAGCTTCTGCGCCAGCGCATCGTGCTCCGTGCTGTAGATTACCCGATCGACGCTGATTCGCTCCTCTTTGATGGCGAACTGCCTGGATTCACCGAGTTTCCTGGCGAGATCTTCAGGTGGATTATCGAGAAGTCGTGCGTATGATAGCCGCCTTCCATTCCTGTAATTGATGCGCCTGTTCAACCATGTGTTCACCAAGATCCTAACTGCCGGAAAAACGACAAAACCTGTCCCATAAACGGCAAGTGATATCACAAGTGGTGCAAATGGCCCTTGACCTGTTCCAATCCCAAGAAACCAGAGCCACCAGGATCCAAGGAAATTGAATGTGGCAAGGCCGCCTACCAGCATGAACGATCCTTGCGATGCGTTGCTGAAGACAAAGCGGCGCTCCTCCAGATAGGCAGGCGTGCTGTAGCCCTCCGTCTCGGCAGCGCTTATCTGGAGAGCTGGAAAGATGTAGACGATGTTGCCGGACTCTGTCACCTCCGGCCTGCCATTGGAACGAACCAGAACTGGCAGCACGGCATCCTCACTCTTTGGATCTCGAAGTGTATATGGTGCCAGCTGCTCGCTTGTCACAACACCGCTGTTCTGCTTGATCACTCCTGCAATGGCTCTCCAGCGCCTTTCTTCGAGATCGAGATTGGGATTGCCGTCTCCAAAGAGGAAGGAGAAGCAATCGAGCAGGAAGTTGCTCTTGGGCTTCTCTCCGGGTATGGCCCGATTGTACGCACCGGTTCTATAGCGGGACGGATAGCTGCTGTGGCTGCCCCAGTAGAAAAGATCCCTGAGGATCAGGTAATCGAAGAAATTTAATCGGAAGTTAAAGCCTTCCTGTCGGCCCCTGCCGTCGGAGTTGCTCCCGCGCAACATGATTAGAACTATAACCGTGACGATTATCAGGATCGAGATGATGAGCATTATGCCGAAAGAGATCCGCAACAGATAGAAAGCTGCCTGCAAGGTCTTTTCGCCTACCTGCTGGAGGATGCGTTTGATGCCTCGGGCCAGGTACGCGTTTTGAAAACCGGCGGAGAATTTGTAGGCTACATCGCCACTGGTGCCGACCTGCAGATGCCCGCCGGTCTCCTCGGCAATCTTGTTCAGCTGAGAGGTTACTGCGGCTACCGCCAGACCGGTTTTGGTAGCAACATCAGCTACGGTCACGCGGCGACCAAGCTGGCGAATGGCCGTGATGACCTGTTGTTTGTCCGCTGACTTCATCAATCTTCTGGTTGCGCGGCTCGGGCATCTCCGTGTTCCTATGGCATTATATCCATTCCCGCCTGCTGGCAAAGCTTTTCCTGTGTTCTGTAAATGGCGGACTGATGTTGGGTATTTACGAAAGCACTCGCAGCAGGCGACTTTCATAAGCACATGGCACAGTCAGGCTGCAGATCAAGGCGCGAATTAAGCAGGAATTAGGTTCTGGCCGATCAGATTGTGGGATTGTTGTAGTTGTTGTGGGCAAGATACAGGCCAGGCGGTGCTTCGGCAGAGCCTGTGTAAGTAAGAACTGCCGAGCCGTTTGAACCCTGTCGTGCACGCTGGCAGAGGCGGATGAGGTGGAGTGAAAACTGCTTGGAGTGGGCATATAGATCTTCGCGGACAGGTGTAGAGCGGTCAGCGGTTTACCGGGAGGCATGCAGGATGAGCTTATCTCCTTCGGGCGGACAGCCCGGAGCCATCCGGGCGGGGAGGCAGGGTTGCAGGCGCAGCCAGCGTGGGCAGGCTATCGATGAATACGCAGCTGCTGTCGGCTTTGTTGCTGTGCTTGCCGGGATTACTCTGCTTAACGCGCCCGGGCAATTGAGGCCGATTTTAGAGAGCGCCTTCAACTTCGTGAGTACTACGGTTAACAGTCTTGCCGGGCAGGCTGAACAGGTCAGCGGCTCAGGTTCGTAAAAGCTTTGAGCATGGCGATGACGGCACAGGCGAGCGATTCGCCGGCGATTGCTCCTGAGGCGGCAGGGATGGCGTAAAGGCTGGCTGTTCTGGTCGAAAGCTTTGACCAGAGCCAGGCGATAACAGCGCCGATAAAAAAGGAGAGGCAGTTAGCAAACGGGACTACCCAGGAGAGCCCCAGACCCATGGCCGATGGGGTGAACCGCTTTGCTACCGGTGCATACCGGTCAATGAGAGCGCAAGCTATGCCGATTAGCCCGCCTGCAAGAATACCCCAGCGGGCTGAGACGGGAACGTACTCAATTCCCATGGAAAGCGCCTCTGCTACAGCTCTCCACATGTTGGCGGCCGGCGGGTTGAAGGCTTCCAGTGCCGCCTTGTCTGGCACCATGAGAAACCAGGCAGGCACAATGGCTAAGGTACCAAAAAAGACACCGGCAAATTGAGCCAGGAACTGCTTGCGCGGGTTGGCTCCCAGCAGGTAGCCGCTTTTGAGATCAGTTAGAAGATCAGCGGCGCTGCTGGCAGTATTGGCTGTAATGCTGGCTGACATAAGGTTTGTTGTTATATTTGCAGGCGCCAGCCCGGCATAGATTAGTTGCGTTATCTTGCCCATGGCTCCAACCGGGGTTGTGTCTGTCTCGCCGGTGGACCGGCAGGCGACAAGAGCCAGGAAGAAGCTCATTAAAACAGCGAGAATACCCAGCGGTATCGAGATGGAGAAGGCGACATACTGCAGCGCTACAGCTGCAATCGTAAGCGGTATCATCCCGGCCAGGAACCAGCCGGCAGGCACCTCGATATTGTCTAAAGGAGAGCCTGCCTGGTTGCTTTTGCCGGTTCGTCTGATGGCAGCCAGCGCCCGGGCGATTGTCCGCCACTGGAGAGCGAAGGCAGCCAGTCCGGCGGTGACCATAATCGATGTGCCGGTCCAGAGAGACCAGCGTATTAGCTCGCCCGGGCCTTTTATCTCACCCGAGTTGATCATCCATGGTCCGACGACCAGATAGAGCAGGCAGGCTCCCAGGAGCATGGAGGCAGATACTCTCAATCCGACAATCATGCCTGCGCCCACCAGCAATACGCTCGGCTCGAAGCCGAACCCAGGTAGCTGGCTGCCGGCGATGCCGGAGATTCTTAAATTGAAAGGTACCAGCTCGGGCAGCTTCAGATAAAGCCTGGCAAGCCAGCTAAAACTGCCCTTGCTCATAACCCCGACTGCTGCTCCCAGCACAAGCGCGGCAATGAGCGCGTAAGCCTGGTAGACAGCATCCCTGCACTGCCCGTAGAGGCTTTTCAGGGTTTCGGCTGCGGCGATGCCGCTCGGGAAAGGCAGCTGCTCGGAATTGATCATCTGGCGCTTCATGGGAATAGCCAGGAAGACGCCTAAAAGGGCCGTGGCAAGTGTCCAGACGGCGATGATCTTCCAGGATATATGCTCTCCGGTGATGAGGAGCAGGGCACCGAATGCGGTGCCAATGGTGGCGCCGGTAGAGTAGCCGGCAGCTGAAGCCGTGGATTGCATGCAATTGTTCTCGAGAATGGTCATACGGCTTAGACGTGGCAAGAGTGCCCTGATGAGATTCCAGATCACAAAGGAGAGCACGCACGCAGTAATGGCCACTCCGAAGGACCAACCTAACTTGAGTGTGGTGTAGAGGTTGGACACGGACATGGCCGCGCCCAGGACTCCGCCCATCAAAACAGCCCGGACAGTGAGCTGCGGCATGGAGTCGCCGCAGTAGATTTCATTCAACCACTGCCTCTGGGCTAAGTCTGCCGGGTCGGATGCATGCTCGCCGCTGCGCTTGCAAATCTCGTCGGTGGCAGCGCTGTCCGGCTGGCTCATCTTTGTGCTCATGCATCCTCTCTGGGCTGCGGCTGTCTCAAGACTGTCGGCTGGCCGGTGTGGCAGCGCAGCCACCGGCTAGACTATAGGCGCGGCGGCTCCAGGAGGCAGAAGCTCTCATTCTCCAGCCCTCTCAGGGCGGTTGCTCTGGCTACCCTGGAGATGGCAAGCTCAAAGGCCGCTGTTCTTAAGTCTCTGCCGCTTGTGCTGGCTATTTTAGTAATCTCCTTGTAGGCATCCAGCATCAGCTCGCGCAGCTCTTTGTTGACCTTGTTGAGCGTCCAGCGGAACTGCTGAACGTTTTGCACCCACTCGAAATAGCTGACAATCACACCGCCTGAGTTGGCAAAAATGTCTGGCAAAACCTTGATGCCGCGTTGAATGAATATTTCGTCAGCCTCAGGCGTGGTTGGCCCGTTGGCGCCCTCGACTATGTATCTGGCCTTTATGTCGTGGGCGTTCTCGCCGGTGAGCACGCCACCTATGGCTGCTGGAATGAAGACATCGCAATCGAGCGTGAGAAGCTGCTCGTTTTTTATCTCCTCTCCGCCACAGTAGCCCTGCAAGCGCCCATATTCGTCGACGTGCCTCACGACGGCGGGAATGTCCAGACCATCTTTGTTGTAGGTGACAGCCGAAAGATCCGAAAGAGCCACGACCTTGCCACCTTCCTCGGCCAGGAAGCGAGCCGCCCAGGAGCCGACGTTGCCGAAACCTTGAATGGCGAAGCTGGTTTCTGCCAGCATCTTTCCAGCGTCCTTGAGCATAAAGTCAATGGCGTAGACCACGCCACGTCCGGTTGCGGCCTCACGTCCCTGGCTGCCGCCCAGCTCGATAGGCTTGCCGGTGACGACAGAAGGCGTCCAGCCATGATATTTAGAGTACTGATCTACTACCCATGCCATGGTCTGAGCGTTGGTGCCCATGTCTGGTGCCGGGATATCGAGCCCAGGACCAATGACGTCATGCACCTGATCGACAAAGGCCCTGGTCAAGCGCTGCAGCTCTGTGTAGGAAAGCTTGTGCGGATCGCAGTTAATCCCGCCTTTGGCGCCGCGATAAGGCACGTTGGCGACGGCGGTCTTCCAGGTCATGAGCGAAGCTAGCGAATTCACCTCGTCGGGATCGATGTCCTGGTGGTAGCGGAGCCCGCCTTTCATCGGTCCGCGCGCGTTGTCGTGCTGCACCCGATAGCCGGTATAGGTAGCAAGCTCGCCGTTGTCCAGCTCAAAAACGCATTCTACCTTGACTTCTCGCCTGGGCGTGACCAGCACCTTCTCCAGCCTGGAGCCCATGCCCAAGCCTTTGGCGGCTCGCTTGAAGTAATAGCGGGTCTGTTCGGAGGCTTGCATCTGGGTGCCTGAAGCTGCCCTACCATCTAGAGTAGCACCAGATCTACGTTTCTCGGCAGCTTTGGGCATCGCTTTCTAACCTCTCAGCGCTTCTGCTTTTCCTTCTCCTTCTTGAGATCATCAGCCTTATTGAGAGCGTCTCTAGCAGCAGGCATATCGCCAGCGTTGCCCAGCGCCATGCCCAGATTCTCATAGGCTTCTATGTAATTTGCATCGAGCTCTGTCGCCTTTCTGTATTGCATAATCGCCTCACCGAGTTCACCCTGCTGCTCCAGCACCAGTCCTATCCCGCGTGTTGCCCTGGCTGAGGTGGGCTCGTAGATGATGGCGATGTCAAACTCATCTTTGGCCTTGTCGAGCTCCCCTTTTTTAATTAGCGCTTCTGCCAGGCTGATATGCGGTAAGCTCGCTCTTATGTCCAGCCGGGCGGCCTCGCGGAATTCCCTGATTGCTTCATCGGCATCGCCGTTTTTCATGAGCGCAGATCCCAGCGCCATATGCGTGCCGGCCTTGCCGGGAGAGCTTTCGACAGCCTTGCGATAGGCCTGAATCGCTTCCTTGAGATTTCCTTGCGCCTCGAGGCGCTGACCCATGTCGATGTCCACCGCTGCACAGGCAGACAACAAAGCGGTGGTTGCCAGGATGATTACAGGTTGTACACGCTTGCGCATCAGCCCCCTCTTAAAACTACCGGCCCAATCAATTATATAGAAGAGGCAGGTCGCAATGGTAGCCGTGGCTGAAACTGATTTAAGTATGCCCCTGGCGGGTATAATAATTTCATGAGCCATTGCCTGTGGTGGCAATGAAGCAGGCCCCAGGCGCTTAGCGAATCTAAACAGTACATGAACGCTTACCACCTGACCCTTCTCTCCGGCTTCAGGCGTGCGATGGCGAAAGAAGCCGTTAAGGGGCAGGCGTACTGGCCAGGATACGTGATATAAAGAGTAAGGTCATGACAAGGATATTGCGCCCGGCTGCGGTGTCGCGGTAACGTAGCTGTAACTCCACGCTGGTCTCG
>CAYPBX010000033.1:0-11122 GCA_964409075.1 uncultured Candidatus Obscuribacterales bacterium | reverse complement strand
AGCCCGGCTGGGGAAATGTGTTTCGAAGAACTCTTTCAAGAAAGGAACGACCATGAAAGCTTTAGACAAGCGCTTGTCGTTTTCGGATCTGTGGGCGTTCAACGAGTGCCCGCAGCAGTTTCTCTGGCGGCGGCAGCGCGTGCGCGGTGAGTTCACTGTGCATCAGGCTGTCGGCAACGTAGTTCACAAGCTGGCCGCCGAAGGCGATAGCGAAGCTGCGCGGGAGTACGCTACCCGGCAGCTGGCGCGCTTTACGCCTGGGGAACAGGCGGAAGCCAACCAGCGCATTGAGGCTCTGGCACAGGCGAATGAGGAAATGTCCGGTGAAGACACCTCTTGCGACCGCAAGCCGGAAAAGCTCGTCATCTGGAAGGATCCGATCTCCGGCTGGGAGCTGGTCGCCAAACCGGATGAGGTATCGGTCACCCAGGGACGGAAGGGACTGGACCTCTTACAGGTCACTGACATCAAGACAGGCGGCCGGCTGAAGAAGAAACACAAGGAGCAGATTTACTTCTTCGGTATGGTGGTCTCGCTCGCTCGAGACTACCATGGTCCAGTGAAGCTGGTAGTGCGGCTGCTGGGGAGCCGTGCCAGCCAATCCACGGCCCTTCCCTCTTCGCACGTGCCGGGTGAAGAGGTGCTCTGGTACTCCCCGCACCTGACCGGCAAGCAGCTGGACAAGGTCCGGCGCGTCATCCAGGGTATCGAGGCCTGCGAGGAGAAAGATAACTTTCCGGCTACCCCCGAATGGCGCGCGTGCAACGGCTGCAAATTCAGGCAGCGGTGCCCGGCTTTCCAGGCGCTCTTCATTCCTCGATTCAGCCCTCCGCAGACAGGTGACTCTCAACCGCCTGACCTGGAGAAGACCGCCTGATCCCCAGGGGAGGTCAGCACTATCGGCGGTGCTTTCTCGCCGACGGCGCCTGGCACCGCCCTGGAAGGGCTTTCCTGAAGTCACTAACTGAACGGTATTGCTCCCTAACCACGAAAGGAGGTAGGAGCAGATGAAAGCCAAGACTCTACTCGACAATGCTCCTACCCTCTACATTCAGACGGGGAAGGAGCAATCGGCCCTCTTCGCGATGAACTTCGCGAGAGATGTCCGGCACTTTGTCCTGCGCATCACCGGGGGCTGCGGGCTGATGTCCCCGGAGGATGCGCTGGGACTTGCAAATCTGGAGAATGCGCTCAAAGGCGGCTCCAGAGAGGAAAGTCCGCTGCCCCGCTTTTCCGGGTTCGGGCTCTTCGGTGGAACCCGGATGCTGTCCAAGAGCGATCCAAGCCAGGTCGTCCCTGGGGTGACAGAGGTCTTGCCAGCAATCACCGGCAACTGCCCCGGGGCAGTCTTTCTGGGAGTGATTGCCAAGGTTGGTCAACTGAAGTACACGTCCTTGGGTGTGGTCATCCATGACGAGCCCGACGCTCAGTACTTCACAATCATTCATCCGACGCAGCACTCTATCGTTCTTCTGCAGCCCACTCCCGATGCACGCGCATCCTGGGAGGATGAGTTCAGGGAGTGCATCAGGTTCTGTCATGAGCTGAGGATGCTCGATTGGCAATCGCTGCTCCTGGTGTACAACGGTGGTGGCGTTGTCGAGAAGGAGATCCTCGCTTGGGCAAAGCTCGGTCGCCTCGATCCCGACAAATGGAAAGTCCTGCTTGTAAACGGCAGCGGGCGCAAGGCGGACGAGTATGCCAACAACAAGAAATTTCTCTCACACCATCCCACCGTGCATGTCTGCCAGAACACAGAACAGTCCATCAGAGAGAAGCTTACGGAGCTGGGAGCTTTGATCTGATCGCCCGGCAGGTGCTGCATTCACCGATGCGTAGGGCGGCGCCATGCGCCACCAGGGGCCATGCCCAGCGCTGTCCTCATGCGCCATCGATCTACCCCTGTACCTGAGTCCAGCTCGACTGTCCTGCAGAGGGGAGCAGAGACCTGTCTCCCTCTGCAATCCATCAACCATCAAAAAGGAGTGAGTCTCCATGGTCAATCACACGACAAAGATCACGCGAGAACGCGGGTCATGGTTCTTCGTGGTCTCCGAGGGACAGCAAGTCCCTCTGGCTTTCAGCAACCTGGTCACGGCAGCCAAATCGCGTCGGGTCATCCGCCTGGCGGGCGGCTGCAAGGGCCTGACCGATGACATCCGCGCCGGCATGGTCCAGTACTTCCTGGACGCCTTCAGGCTCATCGACGACAGCGGCGCCACCACCTATGAGTTCGACGGGACGGTGATGAGCGGAGGGACCGCGAGCTTCGACGAGGAGCTCAACCTCAAGGACGTGATGATCACGAACATCCCCGGCTACCTGGCCGAGGCCTACCCGTGCATCGCCATCTCAACCACGCCGCGAACCGCAGACATGTCTCTGCATGCACGCTTCGGCAACGTGATCGTCGACAAGTACGGCGGGCAGCTCGACCATCGCCAGCATGCCAACCTCGTCGTTCAGAAGAACCCGGCCGACATCCTCGATTGGGACGGCGACCTGGCGCTTTACCTCACCCTGTTGGAGGGCTGGAGCCGCGCCGGTTTCGCCGTGGCAGTCATCGCCATCAACGGCGGTGCCGTGACCAAGGCAGAGATCTACGGGGCGCTTTCGCGCGGCATCCCCGTGATCGCTGTGGAGGGATCTCTGAGGGAGACGGACGTCTTCATCCAAGCCCTCCGCCAGGGCAAGACCGAGCAGACGGTCAATACGGATCTCGTCAGCATCGTCAAGGTGGGTGATGCCCCCCAGCTGCGCGAGGCTCTGAAGTCGCGCGGGCTGCTCGTCTGATCTCCGCAGCATCGCAGAGGGCGACAGGCTTGTCCTGCTGCCCTCTGTCTTATTGCTAGCTGCCCCGCGGGCTTCGTTGCCCGCCTGCTCCACTCTCGCCACGCCCGGCTGCATTGGCGAAGGATTCGAGAATCCTCCGCCTCGCTCCATGAGCATGGAATTTCAAACAGGCTCTCTCTTCACAGATTTCCGGAAGGAGCATTCGGCATGCTGCTTACAATCACAACGACGCGCCGCCCGGCGACCGACCTGGGATACATCCTGGTCAAGCATCCGGCGCGGGTGCAGAAGTTCGACGTCTCCTTCGGGGTGGCGCACGTTTTCTACCCCGAGGCGAACGAAAACCGGTGCACCGCGGCGCTGGTTTTGGATATTGACGCGGTCGGGATGGTTCGCCGCAGCGAGGGCAATTCGACGATCGGTCATTACATCAACGACCGGCCCTATGTTGCCAGCTCGCTTCTGAGCACGGCCATCTCGAAGGTTTTCGGATCGGCGCTGTCCGGCAACTGCAAGGACAGGCCCGAGCTAGCAAGCGAACAGCTTCCGCTGGAAGCAACGCTCTCGGCAGTGTCCTGCCGCGCCGGAGAAGAGATGATCCGGCGCCTGTTCGAGCCCTTGGGATACGAGGTGCATTGCCAGCAACACCAATTCGATCCCGAGTTTGCTGAGTGGGGGGACAGCCCCTACTTCACGGTCGTCCTCACCGGCACCACCACGGTGCAAGCGCTGCTGTCGCATCTCTATGTGCTCGTGCCGGTGCTCGACAACGACAAGCACTACCGGCTGAGCGAAGCCGAGGTCGACAAGCTGCTCAAGCACGGCGAGAGCTGGCTCTCCGGACATCCGGAGCAGAGGCTCATCGTACGGCGCTACCTGGGCTACAGACAAGGGCTGACCGAGAAGGCGCTCGAGCTGCTTTCCGACGACCAGAAGCCCGAGGATAGCGACGATCAGCAGGCAGAAGGAGAGATCGAACGGAAGCTCGGCCTGCACGAGCAGCGCCACGCGGCAGTTCTTCAGGTGTTGAACGCCGGCGGTGCCAGGTCAGTCCTCGACATGGGCTGCAGCAACGGCAAGCTGCTCAAGCAGCTGGCTGAAGACGAGCGCTTCACCAAACTCTCCGGTTTTGATGTCTCCGCCTGGTCAGTGAGACGAGCGCAGAAGAATCTGGGGCTCTCCCGCCGCAAAGCCAACGAACGGATCGATGTGTTCCTCGGGTCGCTCGTATACGACGATGAGCGGTTCAAGGGTTTCGATGCCGCCACCTGCATCGAGGTGATCGAGCATCTGGAGCCAGACCGGCTGGCAGATTTCGAGCGGGTCGTCTTTGCTTGCGCAAGGCCTGCAACGCTGGTGATCACCACGCCCAACCGCGAGTATAACGTCCGCTTCGAGTGGCTAGTAAACGGAGGGCTGCGCCACCGGGATCATCGCTTCGAGTGGAGCCGGGAGGAGTTCTGGTGCTGGGCCACCGCTGTTGCCGACCGGCACGGCTACTCTGTTTCCATCGCCCCGGTCGGACCCGAAGATCCAGAGGTGGGTGCTCCGTCTCAGATGGCTGTCTTCACCCGTGGTGGCAGCCAGGCTGAGACGGCTGCAGAGAGGTTGGATCCGTGTGCTCTCAATGTCCTCGATGTGCTCGAGACGCCAGAGCACCAGACCCGCCTGCTCAGCCCGATACGGGTAGCCTACCGAAATCGGCTGGCTGCCTTCGAGAATGCCAGTCGCTTCACGGTCAACCCGCGCTGGCTCATCTACCTGCCTCCGACCATGTCTCCCTGCGAGACCAGCAGCAATCCCGGGTTCCTGGAGCATCCTGAGCAGGCTCTCGACTACTACAAGGACCGTGGCGTCTCTCATGTGATCTGCGAAGAGAAGCACATGGGCTCACGGGCTGTGGTAATCGTCTGCCGGGATAGCCAGGCAGCCCGGACGCGCTTCGGTGTGGACACCGGCGAGATCGGAGTCTGCTACACCCGCATGGGACGGCGCTTCTTCGACGACAGGAGGCTGGAGGCGAGTTTCTTGCAGTCGGTTAGCGATTCCCTCACCGCTGCCGGCATTTTCGAGGAGCTTACCAGCGACTGGGTTGCCCTTGATTGTGAGCTGATGCCCTGGTCCGCCAAGGCTCAGGGACTGATCAAGGGGCAGTACGCTGCCGTGGGAGCATCCGCCAGCGTGTCGCTCAACCTCGCTGTTGAGAGCCTCAAGCTGGCCGCCAGTTACGGCTGTCTGACCGGAGATCTCCTGCAGTCGTTCCAGGAACGGCAGCGCTGCGTGGAGCGTTTCCGCAGGGCGTATGGCAACTACTGCTGGCCGGTCAACTCTCTGAGCGACTACCGCCTGGCTCCCTTCCATATCCTGGCCAGCGAAGGAGCGGTTCACTGCAATCGCGATCATCTCTGGCACATGAGAACTCTGGCAAGGATGGCCGCCTGCAGCAACGGGCTCATCATCGCCACTCAGCACAGATTGGTGAATGTCCATCACCCGGCCGCCAGGAAGACCCTCGTCGACTGGTGGATGGAACACACCGCATCTGGTGGCGAAGGGATGGTCGTCAAACCGCTTGATTTCGTCGCCCAGGGATTCGGCCCCGATGGGCAGAAGCGCCTGGTCCAGCCGGCTGTGAAGTGCCGGGGACAGGAGTACCTGCGCATCATCTACGGGCCGGACTACACGCTGCCGCACAACCTGGAGCGTCTGCGCAACCGAGCACTCAAGGGCAAGCGCTGGCTCGCCATTCGCGAGTTCGCCCTCGGACTCGAGGCGCTGGAGCGCTTCGTGCGTGGCGGGAAGCTCTCTGCCGTGCACCAGTGCGTCTACGGCGTGCTGGCTCTCGAGCACGAGCCGATCGATCCACGGCTGTGATTTCAGCCGGATCGCGCGATCCGGCACCGCTTCCGTGCAGGCGCCGATCTAGTCGATCCGCGCCTGCACATAACCCATACGTGAGAGGAGATTTTCTCATGCAGAAGCCGAAGCTGTTCATCTCTTTCACCGGTACGCTCCTGGCGCTCCAGTCCGGCCGCGTCAATGCCAGCGACCTCGCAACAGGTCTCTTCGTCTTTGGCTGCACGCGCGATCACGCCATGCAGCCTGGCGCCGCGGGCGAGTACGTGGAGGACATCGTCACCAAGCGCCCCGACCTGCATCTGCTGCTCGTCGCGGCTCTGCTGGAGGCCGAGGCCGAAGGGCGCATTCGCTGGCGAACAATCGATGACTTCAGCGCGCGCTTCGAGCTGGTCGATGACCTGCTCGTGTCCAACGGCCACAAGCCGCTCATGAGCGAGCAGGAGTACTACACCGAGACCTGGATGTGCCGCAACTACTGCTATCCGGCAGTCGAGGAGCGCTCCACCGAGCTTGAGGTCATCTGGCACGGCTAGCGTCAGCCAAACAGCTGAGCATGGAGAGGCCGAGTGATTGGCGACCCACGATCAGGGCCGCCAATCACGAGCCTGCAAAGTTTTCGTGGATTAAATAATCAACTGTTGTTTCCGCGCTGGCGCAGATTCAGCAAATCAGCACCGGCTCTCACTTTCCTTAAGAGAGAGAAACACATGAAGCGAGCTTTGAACATCGCTGCAAGTGTCTCTGTTCTGGTTCTCGCCCTAGTCGCTCTGCCAGCAGTAGCATGGCTGCAGACAAGAGAGGCGCCTTCCAGTCTGCTTCTGCACTCGGTTGGTTGTGCTTACTCAGTTATGTTTCTGGCGGTTCTGCTGATCACCAATACAATCTGTCCAGTCGGCAGCCAGCGAACTCTGGTGGCTATCTATTCGCTGTGCCTTCTGACCAGCTGGTGGATCGGCAATTCGTACACAGCGCACCGAAAAGCAGCGCTGGGCGACCTCATCATCACCCACAACTCCATCGAGAGAGCACGGCAAGCTCTCACAAGAAAGGGTGTGACTGGTGCCGGCGAACCGGCCAGACTGCTTAAAGCAGCAGAAACACACTTCGACCTGGCAAACAAAGCGTACCAGAGCGAAGGCATCGGCGCCCTCTGGCTTATGTGCGGGTTGAGCCCGTACAACGATGTGGTGGAGCACAGCAGGAAAGCTGGAAAGTTGGCCTGGGCAGCCGAACTTGCACTCGCGCCGTAAGCACACAAGCTAAGGACGCGAAGCCGCCCACCTCCACGCCAGTAAAAGCTGCGCAAGCACCATAGACAGGGTTTCTTTAGCCCCGGGCAATCTTGCTCAGGGCTTGAATCTGTACATCTGCTGCCCAGTCGCCTACCTGGGCGGCACCAGGAAGGCCGAATCAGATGGATAACTAGGTGTAGCTCGGCAGTGCAGCGGGCAAGACCGGGCACACCTCATGGACGGGCGGGCTAAATACCGCCTCATATCAAGAAAGGCTGGGCCATACAGCATGGCTACCACTTTCCGGGTCTGCACGGGCATCGCCTCATTTCGCATCGAGGTTGACACCGGCCGCGCGGCGATCGCGGAGCTGAAACGGCGCATCCAGGAGCGGGCGAGCAAACACCGCGACCCCGACATCGGCATGTCTCTCGTGCAAGCTCATCACGCCGGCACGCTGAACTACCTGGTTTTCGATGACTCCATGCGGACGATGATCTGCGGGGAACTGTCCGGTGTCTATCAGGAACCGGTCACCCGGGCGCTGGCCGACAAGTTCCCCCGGTTCCTGTCGGACGCAATCTACTATCGCCACTTCGGGCGGTTCCTGCCCAAGCAGTAACTATCCGCAATCGGAACTGTCGGGGGCAAATGTGCCTCCGGCAGTCATGATTCAGCGGACGCGGAAAGAGGTGGGGGCCAGCGACCAGCTGGCTCCCCATCTCCTTTTTCAGTGGCATAAAACCTATTACTAAATATAGAAGAAGTCGCAAATCGCTGAATCGGCAATAGTCTTCAACGGCCTTTACCGAATATTGAAGGGATTCGTAATTTACGATTTCGGAATAGATGGTAATGCCAGGGGCTGGTTGCAGTAGAATCGAGGGCTATGAGCAAGCGTGTGATGTGCGTTTTCGGAACCCGGCCAGAGGCCGTGAAGCTTGCGCCGGTCGTGCACGCCCTGCGCGCAACGGAACATCTGGAACCAATTGTGGTGCTCACGGCCCAGCACCGGGAGATGCTGGACCAGATGCTCCGCTGGTTCGACATCGTCCCTGTTTACGACCTGAATATTATGGAGCACGGGCAGACGCTTGCCCAGCTTACAGCCCGGGTGGTAGTCGGCATTGATGACATCGTAAGTGAGCTCCGTCCTGATCTCTTACTCGTACAGGGAGATACGGTGACAGTTATGGCAGCAGCACTGGCTGCTTTCTACCACAAGGTTCCGGTCGGGCATGTCGAAGCCGGGCTGAGAACAAGCGATCACTACAACCCCTTCCCGGAGGAGATGGCCAGGCGCCAGACCACCAGGCTTGCCACCCTGCACTTTGCACCAACCGCCAAAGCGGTGGAGAATCTCAGGGCTGAGGGCATCAGCGACAATGTTTACTTAACGGGCAACACGGTTATCGATGCCCTTCTTGAGACCGTTGAGCGCCTCAAGCACACACCAGTTGATCAGTCTCTCTTCGGCAGAACTGACTTTACGCATTACAAGGTGCTGCTGGTCACCGCCCATAGACGTGAGAACTGGGGGGTAAACATGGCTGAGATCGCCAGGGCTCTCAGGGAGATCGTCGAGAAGTTCGACGACGTCCAGGTTCTCTATCCAATTCATAAAAACCCCGTGGTTCGCAAATCGATTGAGCCTGTGTTTAACAACCATCCCCGGCTTGTGCTGGTAGAGCCGCTCGATTATGTGCCGTTTGTATATGCGATGCAGCGATGTCATTTTGTGCTCACCGATTCCGGTGGTATACAGGAGGAAGCGCCATCCTTAGGCAAGCCGGTGCTTGTCATGCGAACTAATACAGAGCGCCCTGAGGCTGTAGAGGCCGGTGCTGCAAAGATAGTCGGCGTCAGATGTGAAAGCATTGTCAGCACCGCGAAGATTCTGCTGTCCGACCCATCCGAATACAGCCGCATGTCCTGTGCAGTCAATCCTTTTGGCGATGGCCGGGCATCCGGGCGCATTGTCTCAGCCATAAAAGAATTTCTCAGGGTTAAAAAAACGGCACAGCCACGACTCTAGGCTGTATGATCAGCATGAGCATCAGGTTTTCAGCCGGCCCAGGACAGGAGAGCAGACCTTGACTAGCACAACCGCCGCGTCGAACGTGCTTCCCTACAGCGAATTTCTCACAGAGGAGCACCACGCGATCCGCGAGATGGTAAGGGATTTTGCCACCAAGGAGATCGCGCCGAAAGCAGCCGATGCAGACCGGCAAGCCTGCTTCCAGGTCGAGACCTTCAAGGAGCTGGGCAAGCTTGGGCTCCTGGGACTGCTTGTTCCTGAGGAGTATGGTGGCGCAGGTGCTGATTACAGGAGTTATGCCATAGCAGTAGAGGAGATCGGGAGAGCCTGCGGCTCCACCGGTCTCAGTTATGCCGCTCACTCATCGCTGGGCACCAATCCAATCAAGCTCTTCGGAACCGAGCAACAGAAAAAGAAATGGCTGCCCAAGCTGGCTTCCGGTGAGTACATAGGCTGCTGGGCATTGACCGAGCCTGGTACCGGATCTGATGCTGCCGCCCAGAAAACTCGCGCCCTGCGTGATGGAGATTACTGGGTTTTAAACGGGACCAAGCAGTTTATCACTAACGCTACCGATGCGCATATCGCCATAATTATGGCCATGACCGAGCCAGACAAAGGGCGCAAGGGGATCTCGGCCTTCGTGGTCGAGAAGGGAACGCCAGGGTTTTTTGTCAGCAAGGTGGAGAAGAAACTGGGCATGCGTGGATCGCCCACCGCGAGCCTGACCATGGAGGACTGTCACATTCCGCTGGATAATCTGCTCGGTGAAGAGAGCACCGGCTACAAACAAGCATTGATGACGCTGGAAGGCGGCAGAATCTCAATCGGGGCGCTTGCTCTGGGTATTGGGCAAGCAGCCTTCGATGCAGCTCTGACATACGCCAAGCAAAGGGAAGCGTTCGGGCAGCCGATCGGAAAGTTCCAGTTCATCCAGGGCTATCTGGCAGATATGACAACCGAGCTTAACGCAGCTCGCCTGCTCATCTACCATGCGGCCTGGATGAAAGATAAGGGGCAGCGCGTTACTCTGGAAGGCTCGCAAGCCAAGCTGTTCGCCTCGGAAGTGGCAACGCGCGTCTGCAATAAAGGTCTCCAGATCCACGGCGGTTACGGCTACATCGAAGATTTCCCCGCCGAGCGCTATTTGCGCGATGCCAAACTCTGCGAGATCGGCGAAGGAACATCTGAGATTCAACGCCTTCTCATTGCCAGACAGCTCGGGCTCTAAGGCATGCGACAGGCTGGTTGTGATCTGTCTATCGACAAATTCACCTGGTTAATGGCTGAAGAACAGGTAAACAGGCAGCCAATGCAATCGAGCTCTGCTGGCATCTTGGGTGCAGCCGAGACAGCCCTCGGACAAGGTGAGCGCAGTGGAAATTCAGGCAATATTCCTGCGCTCAGTAACACAACGGTTGTCTGGCTGTGCAGAAGAAAGAAAAGATAAATGCTAGCGCAGCAGCGATCCAGCAATCGCCCGCCTGCTACGCCAAGTCGCCAGCCATGCCGGCTATCTAAAAAGGGATTGATTTAGTAACTGCAACATTTCTTGACAAGCGGGCTCTCAAACCAAGTAGAGTCAAGAAGTTCTTTCATTCTCGTTTTTATTCCAGGAACTATTACAACCGGACAAGCGGAAATCCTATTTTAGACCTTTGGAGCACCTATCCTGGCGGGCGGGCTGGTGTTTTAGGTTGATGAATTTCCACTTAGCCCGGTGCCCTTGAACTGTGGCTAAGCCCGCAAGTGCAACAACGGAGCAGACATGTTCGACCTTCTCATCACACGGGAGGATCATCAGAGACGGGAGATTCGTGAGCTGGTGCCGCCCAGACGGAGGCAGGAGTTTCGCAGGCTGATCGCTTACTGCCGTAAGGTCTTGAGGAACAATGCGAGCGGTTATCTCACCTGTGAAGGTTTTCATGAGTGGACGATCAAGGCATTACGTCGACTCCTCTTCCCAAAGGGCTGGGACAACATTCCTGTCGAGCGCGATGGCAAGATCATCGGGCTCCATCTCTTTCCTACAAAACCGCGACGTTGCAACGCAGCTCCATCGATTTGCTGTGCCTGAAGTCAACGTCGAATCAAATCCCAAAGACACAGGAGAAACCGCATGACGAGATCCCAGGAGAGCGGAACCATTACGGCAGTCGTGAGACTCGACCTCAGTGAAGAGCCTGCCAGACTGGCGGAA
>CAYPBX010000032.1:0-11167 GCA_964409075.1 uncultured Candidatus Obscuribacterales bacterium | reverse complement strand
CATCCTGGCGCCCGGCAACATCCCCTTTGACAAGGGCGATGTGCTCGCAGTTGTCCAGCTTGTTCCTGTAGGCATAAACGGTAAACTCCCCATAGGCGGACGGGAAGGAGGCCATCGCCTCGCGGACGACAAAACGCTCCCGGCTCAGGCGCCAGGAGATCAGCTGCGCAATATTAATCAGCTTCAGGTTGTGCCCGGAGGCGAAGGCTGCCAGCTCCGGGACCCTTGCCATCGTCCCGTCCTCGTTCAGGATCTCGCAGATAACGCCTGCCGGCGAAAGACCCGCCAATCTAGCGAGATCAACTGCAGCTTCAGTATGCCCTGCTCGTTTGAGAACTCCGCCGGGCTTTGCCACCAGAGGCGGGACATGTCCCGGGCGACGCAGATCCTGCGGCTTGCAGATGGGATCGACGGCCACACGGATGGTGGTCGCCCGATCATAAGCGCTGATCCCGGTTGAGACACCAAATCTGGCATCAGCATCCACCGTTACGGTAAAGGCTGTCCCCTGGCTCTCGGTATTCTCATGCACCATAAGCGGAAGATCTAGCTGCCTGGCTCTCTCTTCCGTCAAGGCCAGGCACACCCAGCCGCGTGCCTCTTTGACCAGAAAGTTAATCATCTCCGGCGTCACTAGCTCGGCCGCGCAGATGAGATCCCCTTCGTTCTCGCGCCCCTCATCGTCAGCCACAACGACAAAGCGCCCCTGACGTATCTCGTCCAGCGCCTCCTCCACGGTGGCGAACTGGCAGCCTGCAGATGAGTTCGCTGAGAAATCCAACATACAAGTTATCTGGCTGCTCTACCTACTGCGGTCCAGTGTAACCATGGGCAGCAAGATAGGACAGCGTCAGCCCATCTTTCTTAACCTTGAAGGCCAAGTTCGGCTCCACCCATCTGGCCACGTATTTGCCGATCAGATCTGCCTCGAAATTGACTTTATCTCCCGGTTTCAGCAAACCCAGCGTGGTGGATGCCAGGGTATGCGGTATCAGTGCCACAGCAAAGGCAAACGAAGATGGGGCGCAGGCAGAGTTGCCTGGCAGAGAGGCTACCGTAAGACTGACCCCATCTACGGCAATAGAGCCCTTCTCGACCACCAGAGGCGCAAACTCTTCCCCCACAGCAAATGTCACCACCTTCGAGAACCCATCCTGCCGCACGGAGACAACGACTCCGATCGCATCAATGTGCCCGCTCACCAGATGCCCGCCCAGCCGGTCCGACAGCCGCAGCGCCGGCTCCAGATTCACCTTGCCCCCTGGCGCCAGCACCCCTAAAGTAGTCACAGAAAGCGTCTGCCGGGAGACCTCAACGGCAAAGCGGTCAGGGTAACCTTCGACAGCAGTCAGGCAGACGCCGGAAACCGACACGGAATCCCCGACAGCCAGGTTTAGAGTGACCTTCCCAGCGCCGATAACCAGCTTCGCGCCTTCAGCGCTCAGGCTGGCCGACAGTACTGTACCTACTTCCTGGACAATCCCGGAGAACATTTAAATGGTGGCAGGCAAGATAAACCCCGCCATTGTACCACCTGTCTCCTGGCAACCAGCCAAAGGGTTGCTTAACGAAATCCAATTATTCGCTAAGGGTTGCAACCATCGGATTGCCAGTATCTGGATGAACCCCCAGCAAGTAAAGAAAGCGAAACGGCACCGGATCTGAAGGTCCGGTCTCGGCAGCCGATAAGACAGCCACCACGCCAGTAACTTGAGCAGGCACAAGCCCCTTCTCGTTTGGATCGCCCAACTCGACAGAGTCGATTCTAATGGCAGAGAGTCGCCTGGTGTCCACGAACTGCCGCACAGTAGCTCTCATCTCGATGTCGCTGGGCGGCAGCTTCTGCTCGGCCTGCAGGCGCCGTAGAACGGATGGATCCAGCTCCCCCTGAAGAGCCTGTAC
This sequence comes from uncultured Candidatus Obscuribacterales bacterium, assembly GCA_964409075.1. Classification (GTDB taxonomy): domain Bacteria; phylum Cyanobacteriota; class Vampirovibrionia; order Obscuribacterales; family Obscuribacteraceae; genus CAYPBX01. Next base: position 9,265 of record CAYPBX010000032.1, on the reverse strand, counting down.
AGAGTCAGGAAAGGTGATGTAGCTGGTGTCTAAAAGATGGCTGGTAACCTGCCTGGCAAACTGCTCAAAACTGACCTGCATCTCCCCAGTCATAGCGCCGCGGGACTGCGGGCGTGTCACGATCAGAAAAACATTCAGGAGCAAGCTTGCTCCCAACAAAGCATGCACGCCGTACTTGCGCATGAGGTATTCCGGGGACAGGTTCTTTATTCTCCAGTACATTCAGGGCAGCTCCACTCTTCCCAAAACCCAGCTGTCGCCGGAGCGATAAAAGGTCAGAATCGCCTTCATGTCAAATCTCTGCGTCTCAGGCATAGTGCCACCGTAAGGTTGTCTTGTCAAGAGCTGACTGCCTTCCACAAGCACGGTCGCCTCAGCTGCTTTGCGCGTAAGCACACAGGTTCGGGCAATCTGCGCTTTCGAGTCCCAGCTCTTGTCTGGCCAGGTCCAGGCGAAAATCTCCTCCGCTGCCTGCCTGGCATCGTTTTCAACCCGCAAATGGGCGACCAGCTGATAAAGTCCCCAGATAAGCACAAGCAGAGCACAGAAGGCAACGAACCACTTCGTCGGGCGGAAGATCCTCTCCATCAATCACCCTTCGTGCTGCAACCCCAGATAGTAGACAGCCTGCCTGCGAGCGTCGGTCTCGCTTAAGTTCGGGTTCTTGAGCTTGACCTCCCTTATCATCTCAGCGCGCCTGGGAATGTCCTTGATCGGCTCGGAGGTGCATATCCAGTAGTCCATCGGGCTGGGCACCAGCCTTATGACACCATGCACGCCACCAACTATGAGCAGAAGCTCGCTCCAGCGGCGCTTCTCGTCATCGCGCCCGAAACTCTCGATAGCCGTGACCTCAGCGTCGGTCAATCTCAGCGTCTCCTTAAGGAGCTTGAGATCGCTGGCATCCTGGCGCAAGAGGACTTTCATATGCGAGTTTTTAACCACCGAGTCGGCCTCCTCGGCCTGGCGGAAGAAGTCCTTGAGCTGCTGAGTGATTGAGACAAGCATCATGCCGTAGTGCCGGGCGCGGCGCGATAGATCATCCAGCAGACGGGCGCCGGCCTTGAAGCGCATTAGCATGGCGGCCTCGTCTATGATTGCTCCGAACCTGATGCCGCGCTGCTTGTACTCGGCTGCCTTCCTTCTCACAAATTCAGTGAGAATAAACACCGCCATGCGCTCGAGCCTGGGATCGTTGACCTCTCTGGTATCAAATACAGTGAGCAGCCTCTCCGTCTCGATGTTAGTGTAACCGTCCACCAGCCCACCGAAAGCGCCCTGCCTGGTAAAGAGCGACAGCCCGCGCGCGAACTGTTGCAGACGGTCTCGCTGCACAGGATCGACCTCATCGGCTGCCGCCTGAGCAGTAACGCGCGCCAGATCCGACATGGTCGGCGCCATCTTCCGGAAAGAAGCATCCATGTAGGCCACGCGGATGAGCCCATCAAGAAGCGACTTCTCCTCGACATTCAGCTCCTCTCGCCCTTCCGGGGCAAGCATGATATCCAGAAGCGCCAACAGAGAGCTGATCTTATCTGGTGACGGCTCGCCAGGCTTGTCTTCAGGTCCCAGATCAAATGGATTGAGAACCAGGCCGGAGCTGGGGCCCAGATCAACATAAGTGCACAGATCCGATCCAAGAAGCTCAGTGATGAACCTGTAGGCACCAAACTTATCGACGGACTTGTCGATGAGCACAAATCTCGTCCCCAGCGGGAAGAGCCTGAGCATCAGCATTGAGACGGCAAACGACTTGCCGGCTCCGGTCGTCCCGACCACGAACATGTTGTTGGCCTCCTTGCCGCCGCCGCGGAAGAAGGGATTCAAAAGCACCGGCTCTCTGGAGGCGCTGGCAAAGCCGAAGGGCACACCATCGGGAGTACCACAGCTGGCCGTAAAATACGGCCAGAAGGTGCCCAGAATCGGCGACATCACCTGATGCACGATCGCCAATTTGTCCACCCCGACCGCAAGCGTCGATTGCCAGGCATCTAGCTGCAGAAGCTGAGCCCGGTCGATCAGCGAGCCCCGGTTCTTAAATACCCGCCTGATCTCGTCCATGTTCTGGGCCAGCTTCTCAGGCGAGTCAGCGTATGTCCTTATGTATACGCTGACATCGAAAGCCTTGTTCGAGCTGCGCAGGAACTCCTGAATGGCGGATGACGCCTCACGTGTAGACTCCAGCCCCTCGATATCAGGGGCGGCACCTACCATGCTGGAGACCATGCCATATTTGTATCTTCTCTCCAGGCGCTTCCGCACCAGGTCCTGATCGCAGGTGTGTATAAAGAGCGAAAAGCTGTACTCGACGCTCAAGGTAAGAAGATCAACCAGCCATCCCATCCATGTCTCGTGCGGCAGCTCGGCCATGTACTGGCTGCCGACATACTTGCCGTCCAGCCAGAGGTATTCGTCGGTAACCTTGAGCGCTGATCTCGCCAGGCAGGAAGCCTCGGACACGTCAGGCCGCGAAGGCGGCGCCACAACATCGCGCTCAGCCATGCTGGGATTGAGATCGCAGTAGATGAGATTTCGCACCTCAGCCCTTGTCAGGATAGCCGGGCGCAGGTTGGCAGCTCGCAGCTGCTCGAAGGTCGTCTTGACCAGCCGGTTCAATGTCTCCAGGTAATCCTCATGCTTGCGAATTGAGCGCCTGCCGTTCCACGGCTTGACCAAACTGCCGGTGTCCGGTGTCTGATAACCAACCACCACATAAAACTCGCGCTGTGGAACAAAGGTAACCTCCTGCATGCGCCGGAACCAGCGGTCGGTATCCTCTGCATACCATTTAAGATAATCAATATCTGTCTGCACCACCTTCTGATAGCGCGAGAGATACTCATCCACCGGCAGATGACGTGACTTGATGATGATTTGCAAATCTGTGTCACAGGAATTGGCCAGGTTCGAGAAATTGCGCGCCAGGTGCTCCCGATCTGACTCGTCATAAAGCAACGCGTTAATACCCTTGCAACGAATATATTTGCGCATGCTGCCATCGGCAAGAATTACCAGCCCCTCGTCCTCATCCTCGCCTGGAATGGAGTGGATGAAGCAAACATCCCGCCAGCTGGTTTTGCCACGCTTGTCCTGGGTAGGCCCGACCTCCTTCTCCTCGCCGGGCTCGCCGGCCTGAAAGGGAAACAGATCACGCAAAAACGGCGGCAGGCCGTAATAAAACGAGTTGACGAAGTTCTGGAAGGAAAACCCGGGCGCAGGCGGCGGCGCAACTGCCCTCTCACGGGCCCTGCCATTTCGTGGATCGCCAAAGGCTTCCTTAGCTCCACCGACCATGAGCTTGCCTCTCAATCGTCACCTTTAACATAGAAGTCGTCTTTGCCTTTCTGATCATCGGTTATGGACGGATCTGGATACTCTATACCCGGGTCTGTCCTTGGATGAAGCTCAACCGAATTGAGCCCAAGCCGGTAGAGAAGAAGGTTTCTCCACCAGGCCAGCGGCTTGAGCCGGCAGGCAAAAATAAAGACAACCGCGCCCATGATGGTCAAGACAAAGGACAGCACGCTGACCGGCATATTGTTGCCGATCTTCCAATCCGGCGGGATGACTCTCGTAGCAATTAAAAAGCCGATGCCGACCGACACAGCCAGAAGCGCCCACTGGAAAGGCGTGAAGCTGCCCACAATTGGAAGCGGGATCTTAAGCGGCTTGTTTAAAATCACAACCTTGTGGATTCTAGACATCTTCTGCCCTCAATCTTCCTGGCTGTTGAAGTCGACAGCTTTGCTCTCCTGCCTTTCGGCCAGTTTCATCAGCCTTCTTGCCATTATGGCGTATTTGCTCTTAAGGCGCGGAATCGCCTGCCGGAAATGCTCCCGGCAGCCATCAAAATCTCCTGCCCGTCTCAGTAACTCTCCAAGGAGATACTCAACCTCCACCCTTTTGTCTGCCGGGCAGGAGAGATCAGCCAGCGACTTGCGGAAGCTCTCGGCCGCCAAGAGCCTGTACTGTCGTGCCTGCGGCTGCGCGGAAACGTCGTCAGCGCACCAGGCAGCATTGAGATAGAAGAGCCCGACAGCAAAAGAGCTGCCCCCTTCCCGCTCGGCATCCAATGCTGCTGCACGAAACTGAAGGTGAGCAGCCCGATCGGGCTGTCTTACTACAGCAGGCTCATCGGAAAATTCAAAGGCGGTCACCCAGTCAGCCTTGCCGCAACTCGGGCAGGTGGCTACAGTGTAAGGCTCGATCTGCTGCACGACCTGCTTGAAGTCTTGCCTAAGCTCGCTACTCCGGCATCCGGTATCCAGGATGACAGGCAGCTGGCACGATATGAAGCGCGCGGCGCAGCGGGGACATTTAACACTCACTTCAGCTACATGCCACATGCAATCTACACACAGAGCCTTTCTCCCTGCCAGATCGAGCAATCGTACACCGCGTGCAGAACCACGGCTGAGGGAGATTGCGCCGATGGCTTAGGTGGAACCGTCACCTTGAAGTATATGCCCGTACTGGGACATAAGGCGCCTGTACTCCTCCTCCTCCTGCCGGCTGCGCTGGCGCTTGGACAGCCAGTAGATGCGACCGGCCACTTGATCGTAAAGCGAGCCTGTCATGCTTGAATCCGGCGGCGGTGGCGCAGCATAGTAGCTGCTGCTAGCCGGCTGAACAGAGGCAGCGGAAGGCGGCAGCTGCTGGTAGGCCACCAGCTGCTCGCCTGCGATCACCTGGGAAGCTGCTTCCCAGCGCTGATAGGAAGCCTGAGTGGCTGCCAGAGGCATTACCGCCACCGGCTGCGGCAGCCTCTCGGCAGGCAGAAGGCCGCCTGTGGAGTAGCTGGATTCAACTTGCCCTGGCCCGGCAGCCGAGCGCATCTGAGCCTCTCGTGCGGCCATATCGCCCTCCAGGCGCGCCCGCGCAGATTCCATCTGGGAATGCATCTGAGCCTCACGCGCAGCCAGCTCACCTGCCATCTGCGCGCGCATGGCAGACTGCTCAGCAGCCGCCCCGGCCGCCATCTGGGAGGAGATGGCACCACTGCCATCCGACCAGGCGAAGGCCATGCCTGAGGCTGCCGGGCCCGCCGCAGCGCCCAGGGCAGCTGCAGGCAGTATCTGAGCCTGATGCGCTTGCGGCTGGGCAGGCGCATCAGGCTGGTAGACTACCGGCTGGGGCACCCCTCCTGAAAGCTGTGCTTCAGCCCGGGCATAGTCTGCCGGCACGCCAGCATACTGCTGGGGCTGGGCAGCCTGGCTGGAGACATGCGCTATAGCCTGATGAACAGGGCGCGGATCGCCAGCAACTGCTGCATGGGCAGCAGGCGCATGAATGTAATGAGAAGCTGTGGCAAGAGCCTGATAAGAGCCTGGATTTGCCTCCTGCACCCTGCTTAAGGCATGCAGGGTCGAGCGCACATCGGCAGACGACCCGTAATGAGCAACGGTGCCCACAACAGCAGCCACCGCCGGTGCTGCTGTCCCTGATGAGGCCATGAGGATGCTGGCGGTCGCAAGATCTGCGCTGGCGGCCTGCCTGGCTGCCAGGTGGCTTACTGCCTGCGCTGCCGGTATGCCGCCTGTATTCATGGCGTCCATTGCCGCTCTCAAATGCTGTTGTGCACCACCTGCCACCACATGCCCGATTGCATTGGTCCCGGCGCCTGCGGTCAGCAACGGATCCCCTTTGGCTGTCCAGGACTCGATGGCAGTCATGCCCTGATTGAAGGTCTCCGGACTGCCGTAAGCCGACAGCGACCCAACGGCTCTCAGCGTGCTGCCCATACCCTTATCAGTCATACCAGGGAGCTGATTCATGGCTGCCATATCGCCAGCCAGCCGCGGCAGCTCCTGCGGGCGCGTGGCCGCAACGTTTGCAAGCGCCAGGCTGGCATCACTCAGGTGCTTTGCAGGCATTCCATCCAGCGCGGAAGCCACCCGGCGCAAGCTCCCAGGATTGCTGAGCGCCACCGCCTCATAGGCGGTGGCGAGCTGCGTGCCCGGAAGCCCTTCAGCATTCAGCCTGGTCATGTTAGCCGTCAAAGAATCTACCATGCTGTTGTTGACGGTACGGTCCCCGGTAGCTGTGGAAAGCGCTGCAATCGAGCTGCCTATGGCCCCGGCATCTTGAGGATTGGCCGCCACCAGGTCGCCATAACGGCCGAGCAAGGACGGGTTGTTGGCGGCAACAGCCCTCAGACCGTCGACCGCGCCGAAAACCTGCTCGGGCGGCAGATTTCTCATGCCGTTGAGCTGGGAGAGAAACTCCTGCCGGCTGCTCCCTCCAGAAAGCGTGTTGGCAAAACTCCTGGCGTCACCGACATAGTCGGCTGCCCGGGCCGCCAATCGCTGGCTGCCACCATCTGTAGTGAGAGCCACGAGTCCCAGCGTCGCCGCCATGCCACCCGTCACTCCGGACAGACCGGCCATGCCCGGCAGCCCGGGAAATCCTGGCTGTCCGGCAGAACCGGATCCTGAGAGCAGAGGCGGCGGTCCGCCTTCCTGCCCGGGACCTGAGCGGGAAGCGGATCCGGTCAGCCCAGAAAAACCGGCAGCTCCAGCTGAAAGCGCTGCCGCCTGATAAGCGGTGGAATCGCCTTGAAGACCGCTTGTGCGCCCGGAGAGTGGCGGCGGTGAAGCTGCCTCCATGCCAGGGGCAGCAGCCAGGGCGCCGCCTGGCAGCCCGCTGCTCTCCCTGGACACACTGCTTTCGGACATCTCGCTGCTGCCAGCTCTGCTCTGCCTGCCTGAAAGCGCAAGTCCACCGGCAAAAGCAGGCTGCAAGCCGGCCCCGGAATGGGATCGCTGCCCCTCCCCGGCAGGCACTGCTGGGACTCCGCCGAGACTCCCGGCAGGCACGCCGGTCGTCTCCCCGATCTGCGGCGATCCTGTCTGGCTGGAGGATGCAACCGCCGGATGCGCAGGGGTCTCCCCGCCCGGCCCCCTGCCACCATCGGCACAGCCAGCTCCCGATGGCTGCCCGGCAGCGGCCTTTTGTATCTCGCTTGCTGCCTGCTGCCCGGCAGCTGAGACCAGCCCGGCAAAATTAAAGGCGTATTTGACGGAGATGTTAGCCAGCGCATTGAGCGCCGTCATGATAATAGCGCCATTCTCTGAGACTCCTCTAAAGCATGCCATTAAAAGTATGGTTGTGCTCCAGAAGAGGCTCCAGAAGCAAAGCGTAACCACCCCTTCTATCCAGCTGGGCAGCGCATTTCTCAGCTGTCCCATCGGCCAGACCCAGAGCGCTGCCACCACCGGCCCTATACAAAAGAGATAGTACAGGTAAGCAATCTGAAAGGCGCAGAGCACATTCCAGGTGGCTGTGAGCCCGGTATTAGCTCCACCCAGCAGAAGGCGCTGGGTTGAGGAGAGCGCCCGGCGCTGCTCATCCGGCAGCGCCTCACCGCCGCCTGCGCAGGGATCCCCGCCGGCTGTCATCTCGGCCTCTCCGTGCGCCCACGACCTGGGCTGTCCTTCAGGCTTAACCGCGACTTCGCCCACCATCGCATTCTCGTTTGAGCGCGAGGGGTTTATCTGGAAAGCCCTGTGCTCAGCGCACATGGCATCCTCGTACATGTCGGAGCCGAAGATGCGCTTGTACTCATCGGCTATGGTGTAGCGGATCGAGTTGGACACATCAATTCCATAGTTGACGACCAGGAAGGAGGCGAAGATCATAAAAATCCCAATGATAGAGCGGATAATGCCCTCGAAGGGATTGACGTTCCCTAAAACTGTCGTCCCCTGGGCAACAATGGCTCTCACCTGCGTGAGCACCGCGCCGGGCAGGAGGAGAAGGATTGCCATCGGTATGAAGAGCTGATCTCTCAGCTTCCACCAGCGGTTGCCAGCTTCAGCCGTGAAGTTGGTCAAATAGCTCTGGTTGTAGTCGATAGCCGAAGCTGCCTGGTTGCGGCTCAAATTGTTGACTGAGTTGGCCGCTGAGGTTGCCTGCACCATGCCTACGGCGTTCGTCATCCACATGAGCTTCTCTGGATCGAAAAGCTGCTCCAGGAGCCGGTTGTCGTTGTAGCGATCGATGATTTGAAACTGCGTGTCTGATACCGGATAGCCGAACGTTTTGAAAAGATCCTTTTGTATGGCCTCATCTCTATTAGTCGGGACTGGAGATGTGGCTGCCGGAATCACCTCCGGCCAGAGAAAAACCGGGCCAGAGGCATGGTGCTGCACGGTTCCCGGACCAAGCGAGCGCTTCTCTTGAATCTCGTCGGCCCCTCCGGATTCGGTTGGCCCGTGCTCTTTAGCAACCGGATAGCGCAGGAAGTAGTTCTTGCGGATATCCCAGGCGGTGCCCGGGTTGCTGTCTTTGGGATCTGCCTGCTGGCTGGCTGTATTGTCGGCCTGCGCCCGGGCTTCCTTAAGGAGGAGCCCGGACAGGCAGCTTGAAACGATAAGCGCCCAGAGTATCAGTAATTTGCGGTTGTTCTTGCCCATTTCCCAGTCAGCCTCGTGGGTAGCGTCACTAACTCATCGCGACTATCCCGGCTTAAGTGGTGGCCCGGAAGGCGGGCGCCCGGGACCGCCTTCCGATGGTGGCTCAGGTGGTTGCGGCGGCTCCGCTGCCTGCGCGCTGGCAGGCGGGTCATCGCCTGCCTTACCTTCCCTGCCTGTCTCTGCGTGCGTTCCGCCATCTTGCCCTGCAGGCAGCTCCTCCTGCCTGCGCGCAGGCGGTACGACAGCATCCTGCCCGGCCTGTCCGGATAAAACCGGCGGCGGTAGTGATGCTGCCTTTTCTCCAAAACCGCTTGCGCGAAAAGCTTGTGATGCCGCCAGTGCCGCCAGGATGCCAGGCAAAGCTGCCTGCCCGGAGGCAAAATCGCCTGAACTGAAGCCACCTGCCTCTCTTTGATAGGCCCGGGCAGCCGAGCCGGGCTCTCCTGCTGACAGCGGCACATTTACCTGCCCGGCTGCCGCGACTATCTGCACCCCGGCGGCAGTGGAGGCCCCGGGCTGACTGGCCGCAACGCTCCCTGATGCCGGTGGCGGAACAGCAGCTCCTGGCGAGAAGCTATAAGACTCCGACATCCGGGCCGGGGGACCGGACAGAAGCGCCTGCCTCTGGGCCTCGCGCTGCTCGGCAAGCGGACCCCCGCGTGCCAGCGCTGCATGATCAGGCAGGAGCCCGGTGCCTGGAACATCACCCTCACGCACACCCATGCCACCGGCCACTGCGCCCATCTGGCCTGCCACCTGCGTATAAGGCTGCTGCATCTGGGCAACCGTCTCGGCAGGCACACCGGCGGAAACTGCAGCTTCGCCGGCTGATTTGGCCATGCCCTTGCCCA
>CAYPBX010000031.1:10239-11299 GCA_964409075.1 uncultured Candidatus Obscuribacterales bacterium | reverse complement strand
CGTTGCCCGGGCAAGCGCCTCCAGAAGATGAAAGGCTGGGCCCTGACACTCAGCTACCGTCTCCCTGGTGTAACCACAAAGCGTCGTTGAGACAATGTCAGCCCCGTAGCCGACCGCTTCGAGCCCGTCAGCGAAGCTAGCAACATCTGCCCAGACGGGTCTGTCTAGATCATGGCGGATCTTGCCAATGAGGTCCGCCAGCAGGAGCCCGTCCGGCCGGGGACGGCTGGTTGCATCAACAGCGATGATGTCAGCCCCGGCAGCAGCTAACTCCTGAGCCTGGGCAAAAGTGCCGGTAATGTAAACCGTATCCAGCCGATCATCCGGCACTCGGACAGCCGACTTGGTAAGTCCGATGATGAGGGCATCGGTATGTTTTCTTACATATGCGACATTCCCCGCCCCCTCCAGTCTGAGCGCACAAGCCCCTCCAGCCAGAACCGAGAGACTCAGAGCGAGGATATGTTCGGGGCTGGCAAGCGGCTCGCCAGCCTCAGCCTGGCAGGAGACCACAAGGCCATGCTCGATCCGGGTAAGGCTCTCCTTAAATTTAGTCAGCCCGGCAGTCACAACAGGAATCAGCTCACAGCGACAGATTGAGGCAGATAAACTTGGGCTGCGTTAGCTCGGCAAGGGCGTACTTGACCCCCTCCAGACCCAGTCCAGACTCCTTCCTGCCTCCGTAGGGCATATGATCAGCCCGGAAGGTAGGAGCATCATTAACCATGACTCCGCCTGCATCGATCCGCCGGGCAACAGTAAATGCAACCTGCAGGTCCCTGGTGAAGACACCGGCCTGCAAACCGTAGCGCGAGTCGTTCACCAGCGCGATAGCATCATCTATAGTGTCATAGGGCATGACGCAGACAACAGGCCCGAATATCTCTTGACAGACCACCTTCATATCCGCCCTGGTATCGGTGAGAATTGCTGGTTTGAGAAGCCGCGGCGAGATCTTCTCACCACCCGTGACCACGCAAGCTCCCTGCGCCCTCGCCTCCTCGATCCAGGAAAGAGTCTTGGCAACTGCAGCATCATCGATGAGCGGGCCGACATCTAC
>CAYPBX010000031.1:0-10229 GCA_964409075.1 uncultured Candidatus Obscuribacterales bacterium | reverse complement strand
ACACTCACATCGAGAGGATCTCCTAAATTAAGTCTGTCGACCGCACTTACAAAGGCGTCGAGAAAGGCAGCGAAGATTGTTTTCTGCACGTAGACACGCTGCACCGAAATGCAGGTCTGCCCTGCATTTACATAACCACCTCTGGTGGCAGCGCGCACAGCTGCATCCAGGTCAGCATCGCTATGCACAACCAGCCCGGCGTTGCCTCCTAGCTCTAGAATGACACGCACACCAGGTGCCACCTTCCGCCTGAGCTCCCAACCGACTGAAGGACTCCCTGTAAAGGTAAGCATGGCCAGGCGCTCGTCGGCAACAAGAGCATTCGCGTCGGACCCTCTTATGGGTACCACCTGAAATGCGCCTTCCGGCAAGCCGCTCTCTGTCATGATGTCATGAAGCATGAGGCTGGCTACCGGCGTTTGCGAAGAGGGCTTGAGCACGATTGCACAACCGGCAGCAATTGCTGGCGCCACCTTATGCGCTACCAGATTGATAGGAAAGTTAAAGGGGGTGATACCGGCGACCAGCCCAATAGGCTCCCTCATCACCAGCCCCAGGCGCCCCTGGTAGCCTGGCTGCCTGTCCATGGGCAGCTGTTCTCCCTCCAGGCGCAAGGCCTCCTCGGCAGCGATGGTGAAGGTGTTCACAGCTCTTTGCACCTCTATGCGCGCATCTTTAATCGGCTTGCCACCTTCAAGCGCAATTGTCCTGGCAAAATCCTCACACAAATGCTCAATCTTGCCCGCAGTTAGACGCAATATCTCAGCACGCCTGTAGGCCGGCATCTTGCTTGTCTGATCCCTAAAGGCAGCCAGCCCGCGTGCAAGCGCCAATTCCAGGGCATGACTGTCGGCTCGCCCGACAGAAGCAACTGTCTGGCCAGAATAGGGGCTTTTAACCTCATAGAAGTCAGCCGCCTGACAGCCCTTTATTTTCAGTGGGTAGCGCACAATCTCTTTCAACATGTCAGCCCCTCATGCTAATCCAGTTGGACTACTGCTTGCAAATCTCCGCAAGAACGCTGAGCAAAAAGTGCTGCCCAGGCAGGACTCAAACAACTCAGACAAACCCGATCCTCAATTGGAACAGGATACATTCTAACAACTGCCGCGACCAGCCTGACTTCACAAAGCCCAGTCCTGCCTAAGATCAACTCAGGTTAAGCTACCACACCCAGCTTGCCTGCCCAGATGGTAAACTGTCGCAGTTCACATACTGACAAGCGGCCGGGAGCGCCCAACTGTGAGATTGAATAAAAGGGTGAGACGAATCGCTGCGTTGGCGGTATTCTTCACCTTCCTGCCAGGACTGACCGCCAGCCTCTGCCAGGCGGCTGTAGCCGAGGAAGGCGAGACAAGTCGCATAAAACAGAAGCTCGAGGATGTGGAGCGCAGGCGGCAGGAGCTACAGGAGCGGATAGCAAAAGCTCGGCAAAAGGAGCAGCTGGCGCTGCTTAAACTCAAGAGGATCGAGCACGACCTCAATCGAACACAGGGGCAGCTAAAAAAGAACAAGGCCAAGCAAAAGAATAACGAGCAGAGCATTGATGCAGCCGAGCGCAGTTTGAAGACCACGGTGGAGCAAGAGCATACACTCACAGGTCATGCGGCCAAGCGGCTGCGAGAGATTTACGAAGGCCAGCGGTTGACCCTGCTTGAGATGCTCTTCACCTCCGAATCACTCAAGGATCTTCTCGATGCCTTTTACTACCAGGAGCAGGTCGCCCAGCTGGATCGCAAGCTCCTGGATGAGTTGAGGCAAAAGCAGGATCAGCTGAATCAAAAGAGACAGAGACTCAAATTAGAGCAGATGACGCTGGGGAGCCTGGCGCTCAGCTTTGCTGAAAAGGCTTCCCAGATAACCAGGAAGAAGCTCAGCCAGGAGCAGATCGCTGAAAAGCTGAGAACAGAAAGAGCCTTTTTTGAAAGGGCCGAGCGGCAGCTTGCCCTAGAATCCCAGAAGCTGGAGAAGCAGATCCCTCACCTTGTCCTTGAGAGCGAGCGCAGCAACAAAAATCTTGCCAGAGGAAGCGGCAAGATGGAGATGCCAATGCAGGCACGCATCACATCACATTTCGGCTGGCGGCGGCACCCTATCTTTCGCGTAAGGAAATTCCATACAGGCATTGATCTGGCTGGACCGCACGGCACGCCTGTCAAGGCTGCCGACTCAGGCAACGTAATCCATGCCGGCTGGTACGGAGGCTATGGAAAGGTTGTAATCATAAGCCATGGCGATGGCATCTCTACCCTGTACGCACACCTGTCCAGCATTAAGGTAAAAACCGGAGCCAATGTCGACAAAGGCGAGGTTATCGGCAACGAGGGGAGCACAGGCTACTCGACCGGGCCCCACCTGCATTTTGAAGTACGCGTCAAAGGCAAGCCTGTAGATCCCTTCCAGTACGTTCATAATTAATCGGCAGTGGTATTGCCAGTAGTGTCATAGAGCACTGCTGCCAAGCAACTATACCGGCTCGGTGCCTTTCAAAATACGACATGCGAGATGCTCGAGGGAGTATGGCACTCCTGCCGATCTACCTAATGCTGATCAGTGCGCTCGTCCAGAATATACGTAGATTTGCCCATAGCTTGCCAAGACAGCTGCCAGTAGGATCCAAGCATGCTTGAACACCCAGTCGAAAGGCGGCGTGCAACAGGCTAAACATTACAGCCCAAGGGTTAGGAGGGAATAGGATGAACAGAACAAAAAGAGAAAAACCCCGGCAAGACGACCGAAAGCTGAGTGGTTTGCCGATCTGGACAATATTCAGGAACTTACCAGAGACGCGCAAGCCTCTCTGACGGGAGGAATGTACTTACCAATGATCAATGTCGGATTAGCCGTAGAGAGGAGCGTGCGTTATCGTTTTCCACCGATGCCCGGACCCGGGGGAATAGGCGGCGCACGGGCACCGAGGACTCCCCTGGGATCAGCACAACAAACAAACCGCTAGCACAACGTCGGAGGCGCCATGATTAATCCTGGCGCCTCCGAGTTACTTTCAATCGTGATGGTCAGGCTATGCGCTGGGCGCGGCGCCTGGTCTCTTCCGCCATATCCTCCTGGCCAAGCAGATATCCGCGTCTGGCTTGGTCATCTGCATAGCTGATAATCGCTTCGGTAAGAGAGTTTAAGAGCGACATCGGCACGAACTCGCTTATCTGATTGATAAGCTGCTCGCAGGCCAGCCACTCTGGAGTTGCAAGCGGAATCTCATCGTCCAGCCTGGCAATTACCGAATAGTCCACGAGCCTATCGGCCCTTGGGCTGTTAACTGATCCACCTGTCTCCATGTTTTCTGCCTCCGAACGCGCGCGGATATGCTGACGGCCTCTGCCGCACAAGCTGCTGAAGTCAAGGTGTTATAGCTCCCGGACGGGCTAAACCCGCTTGTCTCTCTTATTCCCCTGCCTGAGAATTCTTACCCTAAAATTAGTTTGTCAAGCGATCATTCTTATCTTGTGGTCGGTTAGCAAAATACTGCTTGACAAAGTCTCTGGCCTCTCGTCCATCTGTAACCTCGCCTAGATCTTGAGCTTCAGCCAGAGCTCCCAATATCTCGCCCACATAAGGGCCTTGCTCCAAACCCAAAAGCTCCATAACCTGCCTGCCGTCTAATAGCCGCTGTTGGCGACCTGTCTGCTCTTTATATACGTAATAGCGCTTAAGAAGTTCAAAATAGCTCCTCTCCACCTCCCGGCGCGCTTGCAAACCCAGCGCCTCGCCCCGGGTAGCGCCCAGGTCGGCCAGCGCCAGAAGTGTAAGCTCGGGAACCTCGGGACCAATAATGCGAAAGTAACGGTTGACGGCTCTATCGGTCGGTTCTCCCTGGTGGAAGAGCTGACCGGGGCGCAGGTGCCAGCGCACCAGCTTGACTATGAACCGCTCCACAGGCTTAGCCCACCTAAGCCGGCGGGCTATCTGCTCACACATCTGGGCTCCGAGAGCATCGTGCCGGTAAAAGGTATGCCTGCCCTCAGGTGTTATCTGCCAGCAGTCAGGCTTGCCAACATCGTGCAGCAGGCAGGCGAGCTTCGTAGCTGTCAGGCGCTTGACTGCCCAGGCGAGCGCAAGCTCAAAGCTTGCCCTGGCCCAGCCAGGCATGCGCTCAAGGTATGCCTCGGCCTGAAAGAGAAGCTCAAGGGAGTGATCGAAGAGCCCGAGGTGATGAAACTGGTTCGGTCCCACCTTACGCTCCCCGGAAAGCTCGGGAAAGACAACCTCCAGAATGCCGGAATCCGCCATCAGACGGACAGTCGCAGCAGCCCGCCCTGCCTCCAGCAGCCGGAAGAGCTCCAGGCTGACACGCTCGGCGGCAGCGCTGGCAACAAGTGAAGCATGCCGGGCAGTCAGCCTCAACGTGGACGGTTCGATGGTCAGGCCAAGCACGGCTGCCAGGCGGTAAGCCCGCAGCAGACGCAGCGGATCGGCAATGAGATTGTCCTCAGCGACAGCCCTAACGACCCCTGCCTTCAGATCAGCCAAACCGCCCACCAGATCGATGATTGAATCAGGAGCATCAGCGCTCCAGGCAAGCGCATTTATTGTGAAATCACGCCGTAAGATGTCGCTTTCTATGTCCGGTCCAACACAACCGGCAAAGTCGAGCGTGAGATCATCGGCCAGAGCCACGCGCGCTGTATCCAGCTCCTCATCCAGGAGCACGAAGTGCCCGCCCAGGCTGGCTGCAATCTCTCTTGCAAAATTAATTGCCGAGCCACCAACAACTGCATAATCAAAATCGCGGACCTGGCCCGGGTTGTCTGTCCTGCCCATGAGGGTATCGCGCAGATAGCCGCCGACCAGGTAGATCTTGAGGTTCAACCTGTCTGCAGCTGCCAGAAGCTGGCAATTGAGATCAATCTCCAGCGGATGGCAACCATCTGGAAAAAACTTGCAAGCCATAGGATTTGCGGAGGATCTGTTGCTCTATTTTAGGCTTTCAGATCGAATTCTTTCTACCTCGTTACCCGAAATCTTCATATGACCGGCAATATAGACAAGACCACCTACAAGGCTCAAAAGAGTGATAAAGCCGAGCCACATGATCGCATAAGTCAGCGCCCGGGCGGAATCCACGCCCGCCAGAGTCAGGAAGTAAGTGTAGGCCCACTCACGGACCCCGATTCCGTTCACGCTCGGCGTCACAAAGCCGATGACCGTCACGCACGGGTAGAAGACAAAGTAGTACCAGAGAGGTATCTGCTTCAAGCCCAGGGCAAGCCCAATGGCGATGTGAACGCCAATAACCAGAATCTGTGCGGCCAGCGACCAGGCAAGGCAAGAGAGCATGAGCTTGCGATCTGTCCAGTAGATACGGGCTGACGAGTCCAGGAAGCGACGAGAGATCCAGTGGTACTCCCCCAGAAGGGAGACGATGAACCGGGGCGCCAGGGGAATGATGCCAAACAGGCAGACCGTGCCCGCAAAGACAGGCACCTTCAGCTGCCAGGGCAGAGCTTCTCCTCCTGGACCCACCAGAAGTCCCAGGGTAGCCATGGCAAAAAGAATGGAGATGCCCAGAGATCTGTCGACCAGAACTGACAAAAGCGCGCTGGAGTACCTGCCGGTACCTCGGCAGAGGTAGTAGCAGCGGCTGGCGTCTCCGCCGACCGTCGAAGGCAGGAAAAGATTGAAGAAGAGCCCGACGTAGTTGTACTGAACAAGCCTCAAAAGCTTCCTGTCGAAGCCGACAGCAGAGGCTAAAAGCTGCCAGCGCCTGGCCTGAGGAACCACGGAGGCAAGAAGCAAGAGCAACGCCGCAATCAAAAAATAGCGGTCCGCCTGGAGAGCTGCCCTTAAGCTCTGGCTGAGATCCATCCTACCGAAGACAATAAGGCTGCCAATAAGCAGGCAGCTGACCAAGAGCTTGATTTTGAACCGGCTGCGGCAGGAGACCTGGAAGCGGCCGGGATGCCTGGGAGATGAGATCGGCTCGGGCGCCTCCACCTTAGGCAGTATAATCCTTTGCGTAATCATAAGGAGCTGATTTTACACTTTTGTAGTGGCTTGGTTTTGAGCAGATACATACCAGGGGAGTTGTATCAAAAGGACAGCGCACGGCAGCTAGCAGGTTGGTCCGACTGAAAACCTGGGCGACACACCGTCTTGTCTTATATACCTGGAGAGCCGTTTACTTAGGACGACACCGGGCTTTGAGTATAGCGGCGGTCCTTCAATGTTAACGACAGCCTTTTAAAATTTTTGCAGGCAACCCATAAAAAGTTAATATGATGGGTATGAGATAAGAGGGTGGACCTGGGTCTCACTTTCTGGCAGATAGATTTATCGCTTTCGACAAGGAAGAAGAGCTGGTGGTTAAGGGCAGGCAGACAGTCTTCAGGGCAGCAGCTCTTACGGCTGCAGCGGTTATTGTATTTATCCTCCAGGCCGCACCGCTGCCGCCTGTGAGCTCTTACCAGAATCAGGCGGCAGCCGAGAGCAAGGACGCTAAGCCGGTGGTACCGCCCAAGGTGCTTTACCGGCGAGCCTGGCATCTGATCAAGGAATCCTACTACGACCGCAGCTTCAATGGGCAGGACTGGCTGCGCTGGAAGAGCCGCTATGACAAAAGGCTGGAGACGACCGACGATGCCCACAAGGCAATCGAGACGATGCTGTGGAGCCTTGGCGATCCGTACACAAGATTTCTCGACAAGGAGGCCTTCGACGAGGAGAAGTCCCAGATTGATGCAAAGCTTTATGGAGTCGGCATGCAGCTGGGAATGAACAAGGAGAACAAGGTGGTGGTAATTGCGCCTATTGAGGGCACCCCGGCCTACAGAGCCGGCGTTCAGCCGGGGGATGCCATCATCGAGGTAGATGGGAAGCCTGTTAAAGGCCAGTCGCTGCAGCAGGTCGTGGCTCAAATTCGTGGGCCTATCGACAGTAGAGTTTCACTTACCTTTCTGCGCGGCGCCAAACGAAGGAAAGTGACAATCGTAAGGGCAGAGATTCCGATTCGGGCTGTCGTCAGCCAGGAGATTCTTCCAGGCAATATCGGCTACATCAGGCTAGATAGTTTCATCTCCTCCAAGGCCAACCACGAGATGCGCCTGGCACTGAAGCGTATGTCACAAACCGACGCGCTTATTCTCGACCTCAGGCATAACCCCGGCGGGCTTCTGGCTAACGCAATCGAGATAGCCAATATGTTCCTCGACCAGGGGGTTATCGTCAGCACCATCGATGCCGATAGCTATAAGACATCTCAAATGAGCGCCAAGAAGCCGATCAGCGACAAACCTATGGTAGTGCTGATAAACGGCGGCTCGGCCTCAGCCTCAGAGATTTTAGCCGCTGCGCTGCGAGACAACGGTCGAGCCAAGCTGGTAGGACAGAAAACCTTCGGCAAAGGGCTCGTACAGGCCATCAACAAGCTGGACGACGGCTCAGGCATCAACGTCACTATAGCTCGCTACCTGACGCCGACCGACCAGAATATTCACAAACACGGCATCAAACCAGACTATAAAGTGGTGGTAAAGGAGAAAGACTACCAAGAAGGACGCGGGCCCTGGTGGATCGATCCGACCTTCAAGAACTTCGATCGCAAGCCTACAGATGGCAAAGACGTTCAGCTCAACAAGGCAATCGAGACAGCACAGCTTTTAATCCTGTCCCAAAAGGGCGCCAGAGCGCAGGCTCAAACGGACGACTCCTGACTTTTTAGCAGTCAATCCCTGCTATGGCCCTGCCATGGTGGCGCAGCTGCACCGTGGATGAAATCGTCGTTGCGGCGGCCATCAACCAGTCCGGGGCGCGCCGCCCTGTAAGTATAAGGATGGTCGGAGCCTGTCTGGCCTCGATAATGGGCCGGATCTCCCTCCAGTCGATTATGCCGACTCTGCCTATATCGAGAAGCTCATCGCAAATGACGATATTATCCTTGCGCTCCAGCGCCTCGATGAGATACCTGATGCCCTTCCGGGCTGCCTCGGTATCCTCAGGCAGGATCCCGTTTTCGCAAGAGTAGAGGCGAAAGCTGCCGTTGGGACCACTTCCTATCCTGTTGACGCCCGTATAATGAACACTTAGCCTACCGAAACCTGCCTCACCTAGGGTGGAGAGGTGACGCAATGCCGGTCCTTCGCTGGAATTCTCCTCCAGCTTATCGAAGAAAACAATGGTCACGCTCTGCCGGCAACTTAGCGCTCTCAGAATCACCCCGAAGGTAGCGGTAGTTTTGCCGCAGCCCGTGCCAAGGTACAGCCTGATCTTCTCTGAGCTATTAGCGTCGCTCCCCGGGGATGTCATTTACAAGGGCAGCCTCTTAGAGCCAGAGATATGATAACCGCTGGTGCTCAAGAACGCACAGGCTGCGGTCTTCCCTGCCGGTCAACGGCGACAAAAGTAAGATCAGCCTGGGTAACCGCAATCCTCTGGCCATGACGATCCACCTCTACGTCCACATGCACCGAGATTGACGTCCTTCCGATTCTTGTAGTAGATGCATAGAAGCTAACAATCTCCCCGACAAGAACCGGCGCCTTGAAGACCACCTCCTGCATGGCAACCGTCACCAGCTTGGCGCCCGTGTGGCGACTGGCTTCCACTGCGCCTGCCAGGTCGATATAGCTCAGGATAATTCCACCGAAGATTGTGCCGTGGCTGTTGGTATCTTTCGGCTGGAGAACCACCCTGATTGCTGGATCGCGTGTCAAATCCCTTCCCTATCTATGTCGTTGGTTGCGGCCCAGAATCCGCCCGGCCTGAGCCATGCCTTTCTACCTGGCCTTGAGCCGACTATCCCGGGCCATGAGCAGCAAGACACGTGGATTGTCGCCATTTGACATCGGTCTGCTGCCGCCATGCCAGACATAATAGCCAACCTGGATCTTACTGGAAAATAGACGGCAATAGTCGTTCATCCGTAAAAGGCAAGCAGGTACTGCACCACCGACGGTGATTGACAACTGCCCTCTGATTCTTAATGTGGCTGACAACTGGCACATAGCAGAGCGATACTAGGATGTTGTCAGCTACCAGGTTATAATCGCCACATGATCAGATCTATATCAGGCGTGAGCTGCTTAGCTGTTGAGGCAATCATTATCTTAATTGCTTGGCTATTGCCGGCTGCCGCTTTTGCTCAGTCGGCAAGCCTGCCGCTGCCTGGCGAGCAAGGCGACCCGATAACACTGGTAGCAATTGAGACAAGCCCTCCACTTCCAGCCGATGCCGACATTCCGCCGACCGATCTGACGCCGGTGCGCCTGCCTGAGCGCGGTGGCGCCTTTGGTAACCTGCAGACAGAGATGCTCTACAGGCTGCCGGCACGCCTCTTCTTTAACCTGAACGTAGAGAACACAATTCGCCTGGAGACCAACATCTTTCAAACTTTGACCCAGCCACAGGCTGACCTCATCTACAGGGTTCTTCCCAACGTGACCTTGGGCTACGCCCTTAACAAACAGACCCGCCTGGCCTGCAACTACTTCTTCCTGCGCGACCAATACGCTAGATTCGCCAACCTCATGAGCCGCAACTTCCACTCAATCGGCTTCAGACTAGACCGGGATATTCCCGTCACCGACCGCACCGTCGCAACTACTGGAATCTTCCTGCGCGAGCTTATCACCCAGCGCCAGGACGGGACCTCCCAGGAGCTTTCTGACATTATCCCTACCCTTGTCGTTGTCCGCCAGACTGGACGCCGAGGCGTTATCTACGCCTCTGTCCTGGGACAGTTCAGATTTCAAAATGTGCTTGAGCGCTGGCAGGAAGGAGATCAGTTCTATTCACTGGGAGGTGTCTACAGAAAAGGCCGCTGGCTTGCCCGGGCAGATCACACCCTTGTGACTAACTTCGGCAAAAAGGCGCTGCGCGGAGGCAGCAACAACCAGATCTTCATCCTCACCTACGAGCTGGCCAGGCAGGTTCATCCCCGCCTACCCCTGGCTGTCTTCGTCAGAGCTGAGCCCATTTTCAACATGGGCGCTAACAATTCTCCAGGATTTGCTGGCGTCAACTTCCGCATATTCGGCGGCATTCGTCTGGAGATGAACAAGCCCGCTATTTTCCCTGTGAAGTTTCAACATTCATAAATTAAGCGCTCCGAGCGCTTCGTACCTCGCGCTCTCCGCGCCTATCACGCTCGGCTACGGGTTCCTGGGCCGAATCCCTCCGCCTCGCTGCCTGAGCGTTACAGTCAATAGTCGTTTCTGGCCTCTAGCCCAACTTCCGCAGCTGACAACTAAATTTTGACGATTTTTGCTGAAGTTGTG